>JAUIAI010000105.1 GCA_030425615.1 Gammaproteobacteria bacterium | reverse complement strand
CCAGGCCCTGTACGTGGCGCACGACTACTCGCGCGAGCTTCTCTGGATCGCGACGTTCGCGGCCTTCTTCCTGATGCTCGGGCAGCCCGGCTGGCAGCTGCGGGGCTCGGGCCACCGGAACGCCTCGCCCGACCCGCAGGGAACGGCCTCGCCTACCGTCGGCTCTCCACCGCCGAGTCAGTCCCCGGACGCCGCCGCGAACACCGAGCCGGCCGCATGAACGTCCAGATCGACACGCCGCTCTGGCTGCTCCTGCCCGCGCTGCTGCTCTTCTGGCATCGGAGAACCGAGGCGCAGACCCTGCCGGGCCAATGGCAGAGGATGCTCGACGCTCCGATGCAGTCTTACCTGCGCCGCTTCGCCGTCGGACCGGCCCACGACCCGCACCGCTGGCTGTGGCTGCTGGCGCTCGCGGCCCTGGGCGCCGCACTGGCGACCATCCGGGTCGGCGAGACACCCTCGGCGCCACCCCGCGACCTTCACGCGCGCGTGCTCCTGCTCGACCTGTCCGATGCCGAGGCCGCCCAGGAGGCGGTGTTCCGCGCCCGCGCACTGGCACAGCGCGCGGGAACCATCCCGACCGCGATCGTCGCGAGCGGCGCGGACGCCTACGACGTCGTGCCCATCACGGGCGATCCGGCCCCGCTGACACGTTATCTCGACGTGCTGGTCCCGGACATGCTCCCGGGTGAGGGCCAGGCCCCCGAGGCGGGTCTGCGACGGGCGCTGGCGATGTTCGACCGCGCCGGATCCGTGGCGCGCCAGATCGTGCTGTTCGGCGGTCGCGCACCACCGCCCGACGCCACCCGCGAGGTTCCCGGCCAGGACGTGCTCGTCATCGTCGCCCCGGCCGACGACACGGCCGGCTGGCGCGCCTGGGCCCCCGATGCCACGGTGGTTCCGACCGGTGCCGACGACGATCTGGACGCCCGCCTGGGTGGCGAACGCGAACGCGCGCAGCGCCGAATCAAGCGGGATGGCATCGATCTCACCCCCCTGTTCATCGCGGCCGCCATGGTTGCCTGGCTGCTGCTGTTCGCGAGGCGTGAGCGATGAGTGCCGACGACCGACGCTGGCGCGACCGCGCGGGTCCCCTGCTCGTCAGCATGGCGCTCCTGGGCGCCGGCGCCTGGCTCGGCCACCGGCTGGCCGGCTGGGGCGAGCCGCCCACGCGCGACGAGATCGCCCACCGTCTTCTGGCGGAGGGGCGCGCGCTCGAGGCGGCGGAACTCTTCTCCGATCCGACCTGGCGCGGCGTCGCGCTCTACCGAGCCGGCCGGTATCAGCGGGCCGCCGACATGTTCGCCCAGGGCGACGACGCGGACGCCGCCTACAACCGCGGCAACTCGCTGGTTCGCTCGCGCAGTTACGACGAGGCGCGTCAGGCCTATCGGCTGGCGCTCGCGCGCGATCCCGGCCATGCGCACGCGCAGACCAATCTCGAGCTGCTCTCGCGCCTGGACGACGGGCGCGGCGACGAGGACGGAAGCGGGAACAGCGCGCCGCCGCAGGGCGACCCCGAAGCCACCAAGGGCGACGACGACCCGAACGCCGAGGAGTCTCAGGAGCAGCCCAAAGGCCTCGAACAGCGCGTCAGCGAGAACCCGCCGTCGGAGGGAAGCAACGAGCCCGGGGAACAGACCGAAAATGCAGGCAAGCAGCAGGCGATCGGGTCCACGGCGGCGGGCGCCGATCAGCCGCAAGAAGAGCGTCACGACGACGCGCTTGCCGCGCCCGCCCGCTCGTCCGACCGCGACCCGGAACCCCGCCCGGGCGATTCCGAGGTGGCGGGGGGCGACGAACCCGACACACCGCCCTCGCAGGCGGCCGAGCAGTCGCTGGCCGAGCAGATCGCCATGCGCCGCCTCGTCGACGATCCGGCGCTGGTCCTGCGCGCCCGCCTGCGGGCGGCCGCCCGCGCGAGAGGCAACCCATGATCATCCAGGTCGCGACGACCCTCCGCCGCCGGTGCGCCGTGCTGCTCATGCTGGTGCTGGTGCTGGCGCCGCCCCTGCCGGCCGGCGCCCAGAACCTGCACCACGAACTCGGTGCTCCCGAACTGACCGTGCTGGTCACGCCCGTCGAACCCTGGCTCCAGCAACAGGTCGTGCAGAGTATCCGGCTCGAGTCGGCCCTGCCCTTCGATGCACTCGAGGTACACCTGGGCGACGTCGAGGGTGCCGAGATCGTCGAGTTGGTCCGCCCCAGCGTGCGCGAGTTCGAAAGCTGGGGCGTGCGTGGCCATGTCTACGAGACCAGCCGGGCCATCTTCCCGACCCGGAGCGGCCCGCTGCGCCTGCCCGCCGTGCACATCGTCGGGGCGACGAGCGACCGGTCCGGGCGTGTCGAGCCCTTCGAGCGGCGCGGCGAACCGGTCGCCCTCGAGGTGCGACCCCGCGCCGGCGACCTGGACGAGCGCGACTGGCTGGTGGCCAGCGCGGTCACGATGTCGGAACAATGGTCGACGCCGCCCGCGGCCCTGCGCACCGGGCAGATCGCCACGCGTACCCTCCGGGTCCGCGCGGCCGGCGTCGCCGGCGAGCACATCCCGCCACTGACCATGCCGGTCAGCCAGGGCATCGAGGTGGCCGCACACGAACCGGTCCGGCGCACCGAGATCACCGACATCGGCCTGGTCGGTTACCTGGAGCAGACGTTCGACGTCCGCGTGGCCACCGCCCAGACCACGGACATCAGCGGCATCTATCTGCCCTGGTGGCACGGCGCGGCGGGCACGGCGCAACGGGCCACCGCGAGAGCGTACCGGATCGAGCCGCTGCCGGCCGATGTCGAGGGCATGGTGAAAAATCTGCTGGCCGAGGCCCGGGTTCGGCACGAATCACGCCAGCGCGAGCTGTTGCATGGGCTCTATGGCGTCGCCGGACTGTTGGTCCTGCTGCTCGTGCTCGCGCGCCTGCCGGGCCGCGCCGGGCGGGCGATACGACGTGGGCTGGGAACAGTCGCGGATGCCGCGATCGGCCGCCGTGACGAACTGCCGGACATCGGTTACCCGGACACCGAGGGGCCCGGTCCGCGGCGCGGGTAGGATTCGGTTTTCGTTCGCTTCGACCCCGTGAGATCCGCGTGACCGACACCCCCGCCCGCTTCGCCTACGACGACCTGCTGCACACCACGACCACCATCTTCGAGCAGGCCGGCCTGCCGGGAGAACGCGCGGCCTGCCTGGCCGAGGGCCTGCTCGAAGCGGACCTCATGGGTCACCAGACGCACGGACTCGCGCTGCTGCCCTGGTACCGCCAGATGCTGGCCAACGGCGAAATGACGCTGCAGGGCGAGCCGGAGGTGATCAGCGATCGCGGCGCCTGCGTGGCCTGGAACGGCCGCCGTCTGCCCGGCGCCTGGCTGACCCGGCGGGCCACCGATCTGGCCATCGAGCGGGCGGCCACGCACGGCACTTGCATCGTGACCATCGCCGACGCCCAGCACATCGGCGCGCTGGCCGCCTACCTGACCCGCGCCACGGAACGCGGCATGATGATCCACGTGGCCTCGTCCACCCCTTCGGTGGGCGGAGTGGCACCCTTCGGGGGGACCCGGGGTCTGTTCACGCCGGACCCGATCGCCGTGGGCATTCCCACGAACGGCACGCCGGTGCTGATCGACATCAGCGCATCCATTTCGACCCTCAATCTGGCCAAGCAGCTGCGCGCGCAGGACCTGGACTTTCCCTACCCCTGGGCGATGACCGCCGACGGCGAGCCCACGTGCAGCACGGCCGCCGTGGTCGAAGGGGGCGGCACGCTGCTGCCCGTGGGCGGGCTCGATCACGGCCACAAGGGATTCGGGCTCGCGCTGATGGTCGAGGCGCTGACCCAGGGCCTCGGCGGCTTCGGCCGCGCCGACGAACCGAAGGGATCGCGCTCGTGCATCACAGTGCAGGTGTTCGACCCCGATGCCTTCGGCGGGCGCGACGCCTTCGTGCGGCAGACCAGCTGGCTGGCCGAGGCCTGCCGCGCGAACCCGCCGCGGCCGGGTGTGGATCGCGTGCGCATGCCCGGCGAGCGGGCCCTGGCGCGCCGGGCGGATGCGCTGGCCAACGGGGTGCCTCTGGGTCAGGCGGCGCACGACGGCTTCTTCGCCGCGGTGGAGGAGCTTGCGCTCACCGCTCCGTCCGCCGTGAAACCCGGCGTCTGAACGGGCGCCCGGCCGGCAGTCGCAACGAGGCCGGCCGGCGGCCGATGTTCGCGGCGCGCGCGCCGGCCCGGCAGGCGGCAGCCCACGTCGCTGCCGCTCAGGCGAGGGCCGCGACCTCCACGAAGGTGTCGTTGTAGCAGGCGCCACCGCAGATGTCGGCGCGCGCATCGGCGTCGATCAGCGCGTTTACCGTCTGGCCGGTGGGACTGGTCGCCAGCCAGGTGCCCTTGGGCGAATAGACGACCCCCCTGGGCACGGCCTCGGTGAGACGGGCGCGCAGGTGAACCTCGCCCAGCGCGTTCGTCACCCGCACCGTCTGGTCGTCGACGATGCCGCGGGCCGCCGCGTCCCCGGGATGGATCTCGAGCCGTTCGAGACCTGCGGAAGACGGATGCTGACCGAACGTGGCATTCGTGCGCTTGTCGGACGACGGGCTGATCAGCATGAGCGGCAGCCCGCCGCGCTCCGGCGCGTAGCGCGGCAGGCCGGCCCCCCAGGCGCTCTCCAGCGAGGCCGCCACCAGTTCGATCTTCCCGGAGGCGGTGGCCGGCGCGACGTTGCCGCAAACGCGCAGGGGTTCGCCGCCGTTGCCGCGCATTTCGAGCGCACGGTCCGTCGGCAGCGTACTGCCACGCGCGCCCGCGAGCCGCGGATCGTCCGAGTCGACGGCGTCGTCCATGAGCTGCTCGTCGGTCGCCGAGAACTCCGGGCCGACCATGCCCATGCGCGCCGCCAGCCGCCGGAAGATCTCGGTGTTCGGCAGCGCCTCGCCCACTGGCGGGATCACCGGCCGCGCGCGTTGCAGGTAATTCTGCCCATAGGCACCGAAGACGTCGTCGTGCTCGAAGTGGGTGCACGCCGGCAGGACGACGTCGCAGTAGCGCATGCTGTCGGTCATCGCCACCTCGATGCCCACGACGAAGAGATCGTCACGCGCCAGGCCGCGCCGCAGCCGGTTCTGGTCCGGATGAGTGGCCACCGGGTTGTGGTTGTAGACCACGAGTGCGGCGATCGGCGGATCGAGCGTGTCGTCGAGCAGGGCCCGGCCGACATCGACGATGTTGATCGTGCGGGTACCGTCGGGCACCCAGTCCGGGCGCTGCAGGCGACCGGCCGTCAGCGGCGTGGCGAGCCCCGGCTTGGCGAACACGCCGGCGCCGGGCCGGCCGAGTTGCCCGAGGAGCGCGTTCAACGCCATGATCGCGCGCAGCGCGGACCCACCGTTGCGGCTGCGTTCGATCCCGTTGCCGACCGACAGCGAAAGACGTTGCGCGCCCTGATAGGCGTCTGCCAGCGCATCGAATGCCGACTCGTCGATGGCGCACTCCGTACAGGCGGCGGCCACGGACCATTCGCGCGCGCGCGCCATGAAGGGCTCGAAGCCGTCGACCCAGCGCTCGATGAAGGACGCGTCGAACGCGCCCCGACGCTCCAGTTCGGCGGCCAGCGCGAACGCGAGCACGACGTCCGTTCCCGGGCGAAGCTGCACGTAGAGATCCGCGAGCTCCGCGATCCGGGTGCGGCGCGGGTCCACCACCACGAGCCGCGCGCCACGCTCCCGCGCCTGCTTGATGACCCGCGCCAGATGCATGTTCGACACGGTGACGTTGTTGCCCCAGACCGCGATCACGTCGGCGTCGGCGGCATCCTCGGGCGCCATCCCCGGCGCGGCGCCGAACAGGCTCGTATAGGCCGTTCCCCGCACCGCTCCGCAGAGCGGGCCGCGATCGAGCAGACTCGCGCCCAGCCGATGGAAGAAGCGTCGGTCCATCGACCCGCCGGCGAGCTGGCCGTGCGGGCCCGCGTAGTTGAACGGCAGGACGGACTGAGGCCCGTGTCGCGAGATCGCCGCCTGCAAGCCGTCGGCCACCCGTCCGAGCGCCTCGTCCCAGGAGACCGGGGCGAACGAGTCGTCTCCGCGCGCGCCCGTGCGCACGAGCGGCCGCCGCAGCCGGGCAGGCCCGTGGACGAAATCGGCGTAGAAGTTCGCGACCTTGTTACAGACGGCCCCCGCGGTGTACGGGTTGGCGTCCGACCCCCGGACCTGGACCACCCGGCCCTCGCGGACGTGGACGTCCAGGCTGCAGGTATCGGGACAGTCCAGAGGACAGACGGAGGGCAGGACCTCGATGTCGGCGGAAGTGGCTGTGTTCATTGGGGGTCTCCGATCGGGCATCGACGCGCTCGCGGCCCGGTCCGCGGACCAATGCCACGGCCGTTTGCCGGTTACGGTCAGGAGCGCCGGCCGAATCGGCCATACTCGGCACTCCGATGACGAGTCACTATGCCACATCCGGGCGGCGCATCTCCGCCCCCGACGGTCGCTGATATGCGAATCGCCGTGTTCGGCGGTCTGCTGGCCGCGGCCGTGTCGACGTGCGCGCTCGCGCAGGCCGTCGAGCCGCCGCCCGACGCAGGCCGGCCGAGTCACCGGCCGGCCGTCCCGGCCCTCGTCACCGAGTTCTACGACACCCGAGAACACGCGCTCGTCTGGGTGGACGAAAGGCGCTACGACGCGCTCCTGAACGCCCTGTACGCGCTGCGCGCCCACGGCCTCGATCCGTCGCACTACCACGCCGAGACGCTCGAGCGCCTGCGGGGCAATCCGGTGGCGAGAGACCGGCTGGCGACCGACGCCTGGCTGTCGGCCGCCCTGCACCTGCTGCGCGGCAAGGTCGACCCGCTGCGTATCGAACCCAACTGGACGGCGAGCGCACGGCAGGCGGATCTGCACGCGCTGCTCGACGCGGCACTCGACGAGGGCGAGATCTCGGCGACGCTGCTCGGGCTCGCGCCCGTTCATCCGGAATACCTGGCGCTGCACGCCGCGCTCGAACGCCTGCTCTCCCGTCCGCCCTCACCGACGGCCGTCCTGCCGGCGAGCCGGGCGGTCGCCAAGGATCCGCCCCTGGACGATGCGACTCGACTGCTGCGTCTGCGCGCCAACCTGGAGCGCTGGCGCTGGCTGCCCGAGCGGCTTGGCGGGCGGCACGTCAGGGTGAACATCGCCGCCTACCGCGTCACCCGGCACGAGCAGGGCCGCATCCTGCAGAACCACCGGGCGATCGTGGGACGAACCTATCGCAAGACACCGGTGTTCTCCGACAGCATCCGTTACATCGTCTTCAACCCGTGGTGGGAAACGCCGCGCAGCATCGCGGTGCGTGACGAACTGCCTCTGTTCCGACGGGATCCGTCCAGCGTGCAGCGTCTCGGGTTCCAGGTCCTGGACACACAGGGCCGGATCGTCGACCCGGCCACGATCGATTGGCACGCCGTTCCCGAATCGCCGTTCCCTTACCGGCTCCGACAGGCACCGGGGCCGCTGAACGCGCTCGGTCGCGCGAAGGTCATGTTCCCGAACCGCCACAACGTCTATCTGCACGACACGGCTGCCCCCGCGC
>JAUIAI010000956.1 GCA_030425615.1 Gammaproteobacteria bacterium | reverse complement strand
CATGTCGAGCGTGTTGGCATTGATCAGCTTGCGCTCGTCGAAGCTGCGAAGGGCCTGGATGTTGCCGGTGAACCGTGACGCGAGCGGTACGGTCAGACCGGGCTCGAAGCCGTCCGCCACGATCTGTTCGAACACGTCGCCCGGGAATCCGTTGACCTGGACCTGCTGTCCGGTGCTCGTCTGACTGGCCTCGTCGGAGGAGGCGAGGGTGAGGCGGTTCGGCAGCGGGTCGCGGGCCACGAACAGACCCACGTCCGCGCTGCGTGAATCGCCGGTGTAGGACGGGTGTACGAGCGCCTCGAGCAGCGGGTACTCGATACCGGTGGACGCCTGGAAGGCAGACACGCCGGTCAGTCTCGCGCCGTTTCTCGCGAGCGCCCTCGCCGAATCGAGCACACCCTGCGTCACGTGCGAGTTGGTCGCCAGAAGATCGTCCCGGATCGCGAACGCGGTTCCGAACTCCGCGTAACGCGTTCGGCCTGCGCCGTCCTCCGTCTTCAGCATGATGAGAAACGTCGAACCGTCGGGATTCGAGACGGTTCGCGGGTCCGGCTGATTGCTGGCACCCGATGAGCCCACCGGAGTCGAGTCGGCCGAAGCGCCCCCGTCGCCGCCTCCGCCACAGGCGCCGAGCAGCGTGGTTGCCAGGGCCAGTCCGAAGGCGCAGAGGCGTCTTCCCGCCGCATCTTGAATCGAGATGTTGATCATCGTGTCCTCCCTCACTGGTGACGTCTTGCGAGGGCAGACTCTGGCGCGCACGGGGGCCGCAATGATGCAAAGGGCCGGCCACGGAGCCGTCAGTGATACAGATGCATCATCCGGCCTGGAGGAAAGGACTGCTAAGGCAGACGCGTCTCGGGTTCGACGGCCGCATCGGCATCGTCGGACAACAGGATGGCGATCCATCTCGTGGACGGGATGCCGGCTGCGACGATGGCGATCACGGCCGTCATCGGCACGGCGAGGATCGCTCCCGGAATGCCCCAGAGCGCGGACCAGACCGCCAGCGCCAGAACGATGACGAACGGCGAGAGGTTCAGGCTGCGGCCCATGAGCTTGGGTTCGACGAAGTTGCCCATCAGCATCTGCACCAGGCTCAGGACGATCGCCAGGACGATGGCCGTGACCAGATTGCCGAACTGGGCGATCGCCAGGATCACCGGGAACGCCACGCCCAGGTAGGACCCGATGTACGGGATGTAGTTCAGCAGCCCGATCAGCAGCGCCCAGA
>JAUIAI010000104.1 GCA_030425615.1 Gammaproteobacteria bacterium | reverse complement strand
GGCCTCGCCACGATGGCGGGACGGGCGTCTGTGGCTGCGCGAGCGCAAGACCGTGGCGCCGCCGAAGGAAACGCCGGCCGATCGTCTGCGCATGACCGTGCAACGCCTGCTCGCCGACGGCCACCCGGCCCTGTTGACCACCGAGCTCTCACTGACCGTGACCGGCAGCGCACGGGAGCTGGTGGCCGGCCGGCCGGTCCCGGAGGGTTTCACGCCGCTGCGCATCGAATCGAAGCTGCCGGCGAGGCTGGAGGCCGACGGCCGGTTGCGGCTGCAGGTCCGTCCCGGCACCTGGGAGGTGCGGGTGATCGCCCACCGGGTCGGTGAACCCGGCTCGCCGGGCATGTTGTCGCAACCGCCTCCCTGGCCCGGCGAGGAAACCTGGGCCTTCGCCGCCTCGCCCACGGACAGACTGGTGCGCATCCGCGGCGTAGCCCAGGTGGATCCCCGCCGCACGCCTTCGCCGCAGGCCTGGCATCGCTGGCCGACGTACCGGCTCACCCCGGGCGATGAACTGGATATCGAGACATTGCGCCGCGGCAATCCGCAGCCCGACCCCGATCAGCTGACACTCGATCGCACGCTCTGGCTGGATTTCGACGGCGGCGGCTACACGCTGCGTGACCAGATCCGGGGGCAGCTGAACAGGACCTGGCGCATGAGCATGGCGCCGGCCGTCGAACTCGGCCGCGTCAGCCTGGACGGCGAGCCGCAGTTCATCACCCTGGAGAACGATCGCCGCGGTGTCGAGGTCAGGCAAGGGCGGCTGGCGCTCGAGGCCGATGCACGCATGCCACGCGACGGGCAGACCCTGCCGGCGTCCGGATGGGGTATCACGATGCAGTCCGCCAGCGCAGAGTTGTATACCCCGCCGGGCTGGCGCGTGCTGATGGTGGGCGGGGTCGATGCCGCGCCCGGCGCCTGGCTCTCGGCGTGGACGTTGTTCGACCTGTTCTTCGTGCTGCTCTCGACGATCGCGGTGGCCCGCCTCTGGGGCATCGGCTGGGCGGCGGTGACGCTCGTCGGGCTCGCCCTGGTCTGGCAGGAGCCCGAGGCCCCGCGCCTGGTCTGGCTCGGCGTGATGGCGGTCGCGGCGCTGCGCCGCCTGGTTCCCGCGCGGGCACGCTTTGCCGGCACGCTGCGCGGGCTCTGGTTCGTGGCCTGGCTCGTGCTGGCCCTGCAGGCATTGCCGTTCGCGGTGACCCAGGCCCGGCTGGCGTTCTATCCGCAGCTCGAGAACACCCGCTCGCTTCCCGATCCGCTCGCGTCACGTGCCGTACAGCCGGAGCGCGCCCGTGAGCTTGCGGCCGGCAAGGCGATGCCGCAGGCCGCGCCGTCGAGCGCTTACCGTCTGCCGGACGCACGTGATTCCCTGGCCATGCCATCGCCCCCGCCGCCGGCGCCCGAGCCGATCGACGACGCGGATCCGGGCGCCGTCGTGCAGACGGGCCCCGGATTGCCCGACTGGACGTGGCGGAGGACCGGACTGTCCTGGAACGGGCCGGTCGCACCAGAGCAGACGCTCGAGCCCTGGCTGCTGGCCCCGGCTACCGTGTCGGCACTGAGGGTTCTGGCGCTCGTGTTGCTTGCTTCGCTCGCCTGGCGCATGTCCGACCGGGAACGCACGGCTCCGGCCTCTCCGGGCGGCAACCCGCCCGACGGTTCGGGCCGGCCCGATGCAGGCCGGCCGGCGTCGGGCGACCCGGGCGCGGAGGCCGGAGCCGCGACCGGCGCGACCGCTACGCCCTCCGCGGCTGCGCCGGTCGCGGCCGTCCTCTTCGCGCTGGCCACCGTGCTGTCGGTACAGCCTTCCTCCGCACGGGCGCAGGAGCCGCCGTCGCAGGCCCTGCTCGACGAGCTGGCGCGGCGTCTGCTCGAACCCGAACATGCCGCGCCCCGCGCCGCGCTGCCGATGATGTCGATCCGGATCGCCGACGACACCGCCATCGCCGATCTGCAGGTCCACGCGTTGCAGCGCACGGCCGTGCCACTCCCGGTCGATGCCTCGGACGACTGGCCGCTCTCGGTCGCGCTCGACGGCCTCGGCGACGAGGCGCCCGTGCTGCGTGCGGTCGACGGCCGGCTCTGGATCCTGGTCCCCGAGGGGCGGCATCTCGTGTCGATCCGCCAGCGGCTGACCGGCCGCGACGTGCTCGCGATGCCCGTGCCGTTGCGCATCCAGCGGGTGACCTTCGGTGCCGACGACTGGGCGATCTCCGGCCTGAACGCCGAAGGCGTGCCGGGGGACCGCATCGTGCTCACCCGTCGCCGCGCCGCGCAGGCACCCGACGCGTCGCAGTCCGCACCGGCCGCTCTGGAGCCCGGTGAGCTGCCGCCGCTGGTGCGCGTGACTCGCACCCTGAGCCTCGGCCTTCAATGGCGGGTGACCACCGAGGTGCAACGGCTGTCCCCCCCGGGGCGGTCATTGACCCTCAACGTTCCCCTGCTGCCGGGCGAGGCGGTCACCACGCCGGGCATCGTCCACGACGACGATGCGGTCCGGGTGGTGATGGCCGCGGGGTCGCGCGGTCTGCGCTGGCAGGGCACGCTCGACCCGGTCTCGTCGCTGACGCTGTCCGCGCCCGCGTCGCCGGAGATCGTGGAGACCTGGCGTCTCGACGTCGGACCGATCTGGCACATGGCGTACGAAGGCCTGGCGCCGATTCATCATCAGGACGGTCGCGCGCGCTGGCTGCCCACCTGGCATCCGTGGCCCGGCGAATCGCTCGTGCTGACCCTCTCCAAGCCAGAGGGCGCCGGCGGCAGCACGATGACGATCGATGCCAGCCGTCTCACCCTGACGCCCGGTGCGCAGCAGCTGAGCGCCGATCTCGCTCTCACCCTCAGGACCAGCCAGGGCCGGCGGCACCCGATCACGTTGCCCGAGGGCGCGCAGTTGCAGTGGGTGAGGATCGACGGTCTCGCCCAGCCGTTGCAGCTCGACGGGCGGGTACTCACACTGCCGCTCGACCCCGGTGAGCGCCGCGTCGAGTTGCGCTGGCAGCAGCCGCAGACTCTTGCAATGCTCTGGCGCACCCCGACGGTCGACCTCGGGGTCGGATCAGTCAATGCGCGGCTGACGGTGGAGACGCCGGCCAGCCGGTGGCTGGTCTGGCTCGAGGGCCCCCGGCTCGGACCGGCCGTGCTGTTCTGGGGGGTGCTGGTGGTCGTGGTGGTCCTGGCGGTTGCGCTCGCCCGCGCGGGTCGTGGCGTGCTGCCGCTCGGTCTCGCCGGCTGGCTGCTGCTCGGCATCGGACTCATGCAGACCTCCCTGTTCGCGGTGCTGCCGGTGCTCGGCTGGCTGGTGTTGCTCCAGATCCGGGGCCGGCACAGCGCGCAGTGGCACCCGGTCGTCTTCAACCTGGCGCAGCTCGCGATCGTCGTGCTGACCGTGTTCGTGGCCGCGGTGCTCTACTTCGCCGTGCAGCAGAGCCTGCTCGGATGGCCGGACATGCAGATCGAGGGCAATGGGTCGACGTGGCGCGAGTTGCACTGGTATGCGGATCGCAGCGGTGCGGTCCTGCCGGATGCGCTGCTGGTGTCGCTGCCGATGCTCGCCTACCGGGTGCTGATGCTGCTCTGGGCACTCTGGCTCGCGTTCACCGTGCTCGGCTGGCTGCGCTGGGCCTGGCCGCGTTTCGGCGCGGGCGGCTTCTGGCGCGCCGTGGGCTGGTCGGATCTGCGCCGCAGGCGCGAGCAGGCTCCGGGTGTCGCGGAGTGATCCGCACGGGCTAGGCCTTCCGCCGGGGTCGACGCAGGTCCGGCGTCGTGGCGTGCGCGTCACGATGCCGGCATGTCTCGCGTATCCGTCATCTTCGTGCCACCGGGCCTTCCGGGCGGCCTGCGCAATCGGGCCGCCGGCGCTTGGCGGGCCTGGGTGGCCGCGGCCTCGTTGCTGGTCGTCTCCACGGCGCAGGCCTGTGGCGCGGTGGGCGGCGACGAGCGGCCTTCGGTCTCGCCACTGGTGTGCGACCCGGACGCCGGGTCGGCCGTCCACGCCGGCATCGACCCGCCGGCCGCCACGCGCAACCCCGTCGATCTCATCACCGGCAACAAGTATCTCCGCCAGCGCGATGCCGTTTGGGCGGGCGGACTCTCGCTCGTTCGTCACTACAACAGTCGCAACGACTTCGAGTCCGCGCTAGGCCCGGGCTGGCGTCACGGCTACGAAGTGCGTCTGGCCGTACGGGGCGGCGGCGAAGGCCGCCGGGTGCAGATCATCCAGGGAGACGGCCGGCGCATCGTCTTCGACGCGGCCGGCCCGGGCGTGCAGGCGGCAGGCGGGTTCCGTGCCCTCGTTCCGGGTTACGGCCAGGTCTTCGAACGGTCCGATGCCCCGCCGGACCGTCGCTTCGTCTGGCACTGGCGCGACGGCTCCCGCTTCTGGTTCGATCTGCAGGGCCGCCTCAGTGTCCTGGAACGGGCGGACGGGCGCCGGTTGCGGTTCCGCTACGAGACGGATCTACCCTGCCGCCTCAGCCGTGTCGAGAACGCCGTGGGCGCGGCATTGCGGTTTCGCTATCACGGTGACTCGTGCCGTGTCTCGCAGGTCACCGGACCGGACGGCCGGCGCATCCGCTACGACTATGACTCTCTCGGCCTGTTGCGCCAGGTCACGGTCCGCGGTGAGGCGCGCTGGCACTTCGAGTATCACGACGCCCATCGGTCGGCCATCGTTCGCATGCGCGACGGGTCCGGCGTGCTGCGCGGCGAGTTCGCCTACGACGCGCAGGGCAGGGCCGTGGCCTCCTCGGTCGCCGGCGGCGAGTCCGTGCGCCTGCGCTACCGACTGCCGTCCGAGCCGGGCGGCATCGGTGAGACCTGGGCCCGTGACGACGCCGGCCGCGAGAGTCACTACCGCTGGCGTTACGACCCGCGCACCCAGCGTCGTCAGCTCCTGTCCGCCGCGGGCGAACGGTGCACGGTCTGTCCCGAGGTGGGCTGGCGCTGGCGGTACGACGACCACGAACGCCTGATCCGTGTCGAGCATGTCGCGAGCGGTGCCGTGCGTGAACTCGACCACGACACCCTCGGCCGTGTCGTCACGGTCAAGAGGCGCCGGGGCGGCCGGGTACGGCAATGGTGGTTCACCTACGATCCCGACGCCACAGTCGACCGCCTCGTGCGCATCGATACCGACTCCGTCGCGCCCGGCAGGCGCCATTCGCTCCGGCTGCGGTACGACAGGCTGCAACGCCTGGTCGAAGTGCAGGAATCGGGGTGGGCGCCCGTGGTCTCCAGCCTGGGCAGAGACGTTCACGGCGCGTTACGGTTCGCGCGTTACCAGCCGTTGTCGCGTACGCGTGCGGTGCGCTACGGCATACGCGGCGGGGCCGCGGGTCGGGTGGTGGCCATCACGCTCGATGGCCGCGAGCTGGAGCGCTACGGGTACGACCCACAAGGTGCGCTCGCGCGCGTGGAGCGCGGCGGTCTCGTCTGGCGGTTCGCCCGCGACGCCAGCGGGCGTCTCACGGGCATCGAGCGGCCGGACGGCAGCCGGTGGCGCGCGCAATGGGACGACGAATGGGTCACGCTCACGGATCGCGGCGTGACCACCCGCATTCGCCTGGACTCGCTCGGGCGGCCTGAGACCGTTCTGCCGGGCAATGCCCCCGGACTGCGCTTCGAGCGCCGCGCCGACGGCACCGTATCGGGGCTCGCCACCACGGAAGGGCACCGGCTGCTGCTGGCATCGGTCGGGCGCGAAGCCGGTCGTCCCGGACTCCTCCCTTCGGCGCCCGGGGGACGGGCGCAGGCCCAACGGGCCGAGCGGGCGCAGGCGCGCATCGTGTCGGCCGCCGGTCTCGTGACGCTGGAGCGCCCGGAGCTCGGTGACCGCTCCTGGCGCGTCGTGGACGACTTCGGCCGGCAGATCGCCAGGCTCGATCCGGCGACGGGTGTGCAGCGCTGGCACTACGACGCGGCCGATCGCATCGTCGCGCGAGCCGGGCCGCTGACGGGCGGCGCGGTGCGATTCGTGCGCGATGCGGCCGGGCGGGTGATCCGCATCGAAGACCCGGCCGCCCGTCCGACCCTGGCGTTCGATTTCTCCGGCGGCCGGCTCACGGCGGTGTCGGGTCCGCACCAGCGGGAGCGTTTCGGCTACGACGAGGCCGTGCGCCTGCGCGAGCGCGAACTGCATCTGCACGACCCGGTCTCGGGCCAGCAGGCGGGACCCATCCGTCTCGGCCGTACCTACGACAAGCAGGGCCGTCTGTCTCTGCGCACGCTCCACGACGGCTATGCGCTCGCCTACCGCTGGCGCGGAGACAACACGCTGGCCGGAATCGATCTGGTCCATCCGGGCGGTGCGCGCAGTACTCTCGTCGACGACTGTCGCTGGCTTCCGTTCACCGGCGGTGCGCACGGACTGCTGGCGGCCCGCTTCGGTAACGGATCCCGGTTCACCCGTCGGATCGATGCGCTGGGACGAACGCTGGCCGTGCGGCACGTGGCCGGCGCGGGCGGAGGCGAGGTGGTCCCCACGGAGATCCGCGAACTCGATGCCCGTGGCCGCACCGTGGCGCTGCGGGTCGGCGATCGTGTCCGCCGTCTGCACTACGACGCGCGCGGCTATCTCGTGCGGGTCGACGGGCAGCGCTGGTCTCATCGGGCGGACGGCACGCCCGTCAGGGGCGGTGCGGGCGCCCCGCCGCGCACCTGGACGGATGCGGCGGGGCATGTGCGTGTCGCGCTCGACAGGCGCGGGCGGCCCGTTCGTTACCTGCGCAACGCAGCCGGCCAGCGCATCGCCAAGCTCTGGCCCGGCCGGCCGGATCAGACCCGGTGGTTCGTCTTCGACGAGGGACGCCAGCCGTCGCTGGTACTCGACGCGAAGGGCCGCCTGCGCAGGATCTTCGTCGTGCTGGATCACCTCCCCCTCGCGGTGATCGACATCGATCCCGCCCGCCCCGGTGCCCGCATCTCGTGGGTACACGCGGACTACCGCGGCCTGCCCCGGGCCGTCACCGACGCCCGGGGGCACACCGTCTGGCAGGGGGAGTACGGGCCCTACGGCCGCCTGCTGCGCGCCCGCACGCGGAGCGGCCCCGTGAGCGATGCTCCGGTGCCCTGGCGCCTGCCCGGGCAGTACGCGGACCCCGAAACCGGCCTGACGCTGAACGACCTGCGTACGTTCGACCCCGTCCGCGCAAGCTATCTAACGCCCGATCCGCTCGGTCTGCGGCCCACGGGCCTGCGCATGGCCTATGCCGAGAACCGGCCCTACGACCGCGCCGATCCCCTGGGGCTGTACGAGATCGACATCCACTACTACATGACTTACTTCATCGCGAGAACGGCCGGCATCGAACACGAGTCGGCGTACCGCATCGCGCTCGCGGCGCAGGGCATCGACGACAACCCGCTGACACAACCCATCAACCAGACCGCCGATGGTTCACCCGATTACGGCAGATCGCTGGCCACCAACCAGGATCGTCTCCTGGCCTATCACTTCGTGCTCAGCGAGCGCGTCCCGGGCGCATTGTTCGACACCATCGAGACTCCGTCGGAGGTGCCGCTCGCCAACCCCTCGAGCCCGCAGCTCGACAGGCTCATGGCCGCCGTACACAGCGCCGGTGATCCCTGCGCGGCCG
>JAUIAI010000103.1 GCA_030425615.1 Gammaproteobacteria bacterium | reverse complement strand
TGAGATGCCCTCGCATCGCGTGACCGCAGCCCCCCGGGGGCAGAGGGGTGTGGCCCTGCTGGAGGTCCTGATCGCGGTCTTCGTCTTCTCGATCGGCATGCTCGGCATCATCGCCGCGCAGGCTCAGGGGGGCAAGATCGTCTTCGACGCGCAACTGCGCACGGAGGCCGCCGCGGCCGCGGACGAACTCCTGGCGCGTATCCGGATGTCGGATCCGGCCACGCGCGCCGCCCGCTTCTCGACCGGCGGACCGGACTATCAGACCTGGTTCGACGAGCGACTGGAGGCCGGCGGGCGGGGTCTGCCCGGGGCGGCGTCGTCGGCGGGGATCCGCGGACCGTACGCATCACGGTGCGCTGGAGTTCGCGCGACCGGGTCCGAGCGAATACCGGCGACCGTGTCGAGGCGCGCACCCATCAACACGTCACGGTGTCGGCCGTCTATGACTGAACACCGCAGGCAGCGGGGCTTCTCGCTCATCTAGGTCATGATCGCGCTGGCGCTCGGTCTGTTCACGACGCTGGCGATGGTGCAGAGCCTGAGCGGCAGCGAGACCATGCGGCTCGCGGCCACCGGCCGGGCCGATGCGCATCAGGCGGGCGGGCTTGCGCACTGGCGCCTGGGGCGGCAGCTGCGGCTGGCCGGTGCGGGCATCGGTCAGGCGCCCGCGATGATCGGCTGCACCTTGCAGGCGAGCCTGGGCGGCGCCCAGTTGCTGCCGCGCCCGGGCGGCTGGCCGGTGCCGTTCCGGACGATCCCGGCCACCCTGCGGCTGACGCCGCTCGCGGTGCAGAACAACGCGGGGCCCGGCGGGACGGATCTCATCGTGATGATGGGTGGCATGACCGGTGCGTCGGTCGTTCCGTCCCCCGTGTCCATGCCTTCGCCGGCGGCCTTGCTGGCCTCCGGAGCCGTCGGATTCCACGCCGGTGATCTGCTGCTGGTCGGCGATGCCGGCAACGTGGGCGCGTGCCAGCTCGGTCAGGTGGACGGGACCTATGCGCCGGCCTTCGGGGCGGCCCCGGCCGTCATGCTGCCGACCACCACGGTCGGCGCACCGTACAACTCGGCCTCCGGGTTCGCGGGGCTACCCCAGCCCGGGGATTACCAGGCGTTGAACCTCGGACAGAACCCGATGATCCATCTGTTCGGCGTGAACAACCGGGGCGAGCTCGTGGTGCTCGATGCGCTTCGTCTCTACACGGCGGATACGCCGGTGCCGATGGCGTCGAGCGTGGTCCAGCTCCAGGCCCTGTACGGGGTGGACGACGGCTCGGCCGGTGGGATCGCCAACGACAACGTCGTCGATTCCTGGCAGCGGCCGGTGGGACGATATGCCTACGCCAACGTGACCGCGCCGGGCAGCCCGGCCGCGCTGGAGATCAAGGCCGTGCGGGTCGCGCTCGTCATGCGCTCCAAGACGCCGAACACCTCGCAGGCGCGCGCGCGCATCACTTTGTTCGAAGACCTTCCCCCTGATCTTCGCACCGACATCGATCTCGGTGAAGCCCAGCGCCGCTTCGGCTATCAGGTGTTCGATACCGTGATTCCCCTGCCCAACCAGGCGAGTGCGCTGTGCGCTGAGTTTCGCCGCCAGCTCGGCGTACCGGCCGCAGGAGCCTGCACATGACCCGCATCGTCGGCCGTACCGGGCGTTCGCCGGCCCGTCAGAAGGGCGCTGCGCTCGCCATCGCACTGATCCTGTCGATCGTGCTCGCCTTCTCGGCCATCTCGTTCATCAAGATGGTCGACTCGTCGACGCTGCTGGCCCGCAACGCCTCCTTCCAGCGCGACGCCCTGAACCGCAACGATCTCATGATCAACAACGTGCTGCGCGAGTTCGAGAACAGTGGTGGCGCGCATTTTGCCGAGCTCGCGAACACGGACACGACGGCTGCGGGGCTCGCCAGTGGCGTTCCCTATTCGGCCACCGCGCTGCAGGACGACCCGCAGGGCATTCCGCTCGTACTCAAGGACGAGGCTGCGTTCGGCCGCGATTACGGCGGCCTGCCGCAGGCCGATCTCGACGTCGGCGAGGCGATGAACACGCGCGTCGTCGTCGATCGACTCTGCGGGCTAGAGCAGCCGGTCGACGATTCGCATTGTTCGGTCGCCACCGTGCGGGTGAAGGACTTCTGTTCGCGTTGCGCCCGGGTCTCGACCCCGCTGGTCCCCGTTTTCCGCGTTTCGGCCGCGACCGCCGGGCCCCGCCGGACGGAGTCGTACTCGCAGGCCCTGATTTCGATTCCCATCGAGTGAGATCCCCCATGGACACGTCCCCGAGCTCCTCTGCAGGCGCGGCCATGCCGCCGGGCCGGCGTCGCGCTCCGCTTCGCGCGTGGCTCGCCGCCGCGGCGATGCTCACGGTGGCCGGCACCGCGCAGGCCGATCTGGTGGACCAGCCCCTGGCGACGTCACTCGTGCCGCCGGCCAACCTTCTTCTGTCGCTCTCGGTCGAATGGCCCACGGGGGTCGTACAGGCCTACAACGACGAGACCGACGGTACCGTGTGTCCGGGACGCGACTCCGGGCGCAGCGCCTGCTACTTCGATCCGATCGAGCGGGCCACGCGCGTGAACGCGCTGAACGTGGGAAGCCCGACGTACGACGCCGTCGGTTCGATGCCCTACATCGGCTACTTCGACCCGTACAAGTGCTACAGCTACAACGGCGGGGCCGCATATTTCGAACCCATTGGAAGCACCCAGGGATACAGCGCCGCGCATCGGTACGACAGCCAGCCCACCGGGTCAAGGGCCCACTGCAACGGCGCCTGGAGCGGGAACTTCCTGAACTGGGCCACGATGCAGACCATCGACATGTTCCGGTGGGCGATGACCGGCGGCGACCGACGCATCGACACGGGGGCCACGACGGTGTTGCAGAAGGCGGCCCACGACGGCAGCGGCGGCCTGAACCAGTTTCCGATCAAGCAGATCGGCAAGGCGTTCAACACGGTGCCCGTCACCCGGCCGGCCGATGTCACGCCGTACGGCTGGAGTCAGTTGTACCTGCAGGTGTCTGGCCTGAACACGCGGATGCGGGTGAGTTCGTCGTCGAGCATGAGCGGATATCAGGAGTTCGACGTCAGCGTGAAGGTCTGCGACCCGGCGCATCCGGAGAGCGTGTCCACCTGCACGGCCTACGGTGCTTCGCTCAAGCCCACCGGCCTGATCCAGGAGAATGCGGACATCGTCCGCTTCGGTGCCTTCGGCTATCTGCTCGACAATGATCGGTACCGAGACGGCGGCGTGATGCGCGCGCGCATGAAGTTCGTCGGGCCCACCCATCCGGACCTGACCGACGCCGGCGAGCGCGCCAATGCGCACGCCGAGTGGCGGGCTTCGGACGGCACCTACGTCGACAATCCCGACCCGGCCGATGCGTCCGCCACCAGCGGCGCGATCGGTTCGACCATCTCGCGCAGCGGAGTCATCCAGTACCTGAACAAGTTCGGGCGCCTGAACGGTTACAAGGGGACAGACCCCGTCAGCGAGCTCTACTACGAGGGGCTTCGCTACTTCAAGAACATCGGTCGCACGCCGGAGTATGCGAACTACGGCGTCACGGGCGGTCCCAGCCCGGCGTACAAGGCCGACGGATTTCCCGTCATCACGAACTGGGACGACCCGCTCGAGCCGCCCGAAGGCTTCGAGACCGCGGCGGAGTGGTGCCCGAAGAACTTCATCATCGGCATCTCCGACGCCAACACCCACAAGGACAAGCGTCTGCCCGGCAACAGCGACACCTCGAACGAGGCCGGCGCGTTGCCGAGCAATCCGGATCCGACGATCAACGTCTCCCAGATCCTGAACGAGATCATCGCCACCGAACTCGCCAACGAGGGCGTGCAGCTTCGCAAGGCCAACGGTTCGGCCCTGACGCCCGGCTCGGTGAACTGCTGCCAGGGCTCGGCGTATCTGGCGTCGCTGGCCTATCACGCCAACGTCACGGACATTCGTCCGGACGGCGCGGCCATCCAGACCCGCGGCAAACAGACGGTGCGCTCGTTCTTCGTGGACGTGCGCGAGGCGGGCAGCTGGGGCACGGGGCAGCCGCGCACGTCGGAGATGCGCCGCAACCAGCTCTGGGTCGCGGCCAAGTACGGTGGCTTCCGCGACACGAACCAGAACAGCCGGCTGGATCCCGGCGATGCGACGGCCGATCTGAACGCGGACGGTCTGGTGGACGTGCGCGACGTCTGGGACACCGACGGTGACTGGCTGCCGGACACGTATTTCGAGGCCGGTTCGCCGGAAGCGCTCGTCGCCGGGCTGCGCAGCGCCTTCGCCCAGATTCACGCCGACATCGCCACGAACTCGGCGGTCGGCGTGTCGGGCACCGGGAGCCAGCTCCAGACCGACACGGCCCTGTTCCGTAGTGTCTACGACCCCGCCACCTGGAGCGGCGACGTGGTCGCGATGGCGTTCACCGGCATCGACGAGGCATCCGGCCAGGTCACGACGCGCAAGGTCTGGAGCGCGGCGGAGCAGCTCGACCAACGGCGGAACTGGGGCTCGCGTCGGATCGTCACGAGTCGGCGGAACTCCGCGAACTCGGGCGCGAGCGGCGGAGTTCCCTTCCGTTGGGGGCGTCTGAGCAAGTGGCAGCGGGACATGCTGGACGGCAAGCCCCGGATGATGCAGTGGCTGCGCGGCGACAACGACATCAGCGAGTACCGCGTCCGCCTGCGTCGTGACGACACCGGCAACATGGTGCCTTCGGTGCTCGGCGATATCGTCGATTCGTCTCCTGTCTACGTCGGCGAGGCGCTCAATGCGCTGAGCGACGTCTACAACCCCGGCTACTCCGTCTTCGTCGGGCGGATGAAGAGTCGCCAGCCGATCGTCTACGTGGGCGCCAACGACGGCATGGTTCACGCATTCGACGGGCGCATCGATCACGCGGACGGCGGGGACGAGATCTTCGCCTACATCCCCTCGTTCCTGTTCGCCGGGGTCACCGATCCCACGGTCGACGGACTGGCCGCGCTGACGGACCGCAACTACGTCCACCGCTTCTTCGTGAACGCCACGCCGACCGTCGGTGAGGCGGACTTCGCGCGGACCAACGGCCAGAGCGGCTCGGGCGACTGGCGCACCGTGCTCGTCGGCGGTCTCGGCAAGGGCGGGCGTGGTTTCTACGCGCTCGACGTGACCGACGGCCGCGACTCGGGCAACGAGAACTTCCACGCCGCGAAGATCCTTTGGGAGTTCGAGCATCCCACCATGGGCTTCAGCTACGGCAAGCCGCAGATCGTCAAGACCGCGCGCTGGGGCTGGGTGGCCCTGCTGACGTCCGGGCTGGAGAACACCAATGCGTACGGGTCTTCCGGCAACGGACGCGGCTATCTCTACGTGGTGGACATCGCCACCGGTGCGCTCTTGCAGATGATCGACACGGGCGTCGGCTCACCGACCCAGCCCGCCGGTCTGGCCGAGGTCACGGCCTATGCGCCGAATGCGGCCGACGGCACGGTGACCGAGGTCTACGGGGGAGATCTGCTCGGTAACGTCTGGCGCTTCGATTTCACTGATGGCAGCCGCAACGTTCCGCCGCCCACGCTGTTCGCCCGCCTCACCGGGCCGGGCGGCGTCCAGCCCGTGACCACGGGCCCGGTGATCCGGGTGTCGCCGGCCACACGTAACCGCTACGTCTTCATCGGCACCGGCCGTCTGCAGCGACGTGACGACATGTTCAAGACGAACACGGACACCTTCTACGCCCTGCGCGACGGCACTCGTGCCGAGGCCTGGCAGTCCGGCGTCGGTGACGCGCCGGCGTTCCCGATCACGCGCAGCGTGATGATCCGCAACGCCGATCTGCTGACCCCGATCTCGCCCGATGCGAGCAAGCCCGGCGGCTGGTATCACGATCTGCACATCGCGGGGGAGCGGGTGATCGTGGATCCGCGCGACACGGACGTCGGCAAGATCTCCTGGCTGGGCACCGTACCCAGCGAGAGTCTGTGCTCGAGCGGCGGCGATTCCTATGTCTACGTGGCCGCCTACGACACCGGGCAGACCCAGCTCTACCGTCAGGCCGGCGGCGGCGAAACACGTACGAGCCGCGTCAACCTGGGCAACGCGGGCGTCGGGTTACAGCTCGTGCGGGTGGGGAACAACGTCCGTGCGATGGTCACCGGGCAGGATGGCCAGCTGAAACTGTCGCAAGGCTATCTGCGCTACCTGCCGCCGCGGGCGCTGAACTGGCGCGAGATCACGGAGCCGGCCGACTGATCCGGAAACACATGGCGGGCCGGACGGATCGGCCGGGCAATGCGGGACCGCCGCGACGAGCGAAGGGGTCGGGCCGGACGTCGAAAAGCCGCGTTCAGCCGAGCCAGGGTCCGAGTTCGGCCGGATCGCGGATCAGCAGATGCGCGTTCCAGGATTCCGGCGGCTGTTCCTCGCCGCAGTAGCCGTAGGCTGCGGCCACGGTGATCATGCCGGCGGCGTGACCGGCCTGGATGTCGCGCAGGTCGTCGCCCACGTACACACAGCGGGCCGGATCCACCCGGATGATCTCGGCGGCGTGCAGCAGCGGCGCAGGGTGCGGCTTGGGGTACTCGGCCGTGTCACCGCCGACCGCGCAGGCGCTCCGCTCCAGCATGCCGAGTTCGGCCAGTATCGGCCGTACGTAGCGTTCGATCTTGTTGCTGACGACGCCCCAGGGGATACCCCGGGCCTCGAGAGCGTCCAGCACCGGCTCGAGCCCGTCGAAGACGCGCGTGTGATGGCAGAGCGCCTCTTCGTAGCGGCGCAGGAACTCCAGCCTGAGCGGTTCGTATTCATCGTCGCCCGGGCCGATGCCGAGCGCACGGCCGATCAGTCCGCGCGCACCGGAGGACGCGACGAGCCGCAGCGGCTCGAGCGGCAGCGGGGACAGGCCCCGTCCGGCGCGCAGGGCATTGGCGGGCGCGGCGAGATCCGCGGCGGTGTCCGCGAACGTGCCGTCCAGATCGAACAGCACCGCGGCGGGGGGCTCGAGCAGACGACCGTCTTCTGCGAGCAGCGGGTGATAGGGAGCACTCATTCGGGCTTGCGCCAGGCCATCAGGTAGTTGACGGAGACATCGGTGGGATGCAGCCGGTAGGTCCGGGTGACCGGGTTGTAGGTCATGCCTGCCATGGTGTCGGCGAGAAGGCCGCAACGGCGTGCCGCGGTCGACAGTTCCGAGGGTTTGATGAACCGCTCGTAATCATGCGTGCCGCGTGGCAGCAGACGCAGGACGTACTCGGCGCCCACGATCGCGAACAGGAATGACTTGGGATTACGGTTGATGGTCGAGAAGAACGCCCATCCTCCGGGCTTGAGCAACCGGGAGCAGGCGTTGATGGTGGCGCCCGGATCCGGCACGTGTTCGAGCATTTCCAGACAGGTGACGACGTCGAAGGCGCCGGGCTCCGACTCGGCGAGCGCCTCGGCCGAAATGCAGCGGTAGTCCACCTTCACGCCCGAATCCAGACCGTGCAGTCTGGCCACCTGAAGCGATTTCTGGGCCAGGTCGATGCCAGTGACCTCGGCACCCGCCACGGCCATGGCCTCGGCCAGGATGCCGCCGCCGCAACCGACGTCCAGGACCCGTTTGCCCGCCAGGTT
>JAUIAI010000955.1 GCA_030425615.1 Gammaproteobacteria bacterium | reverse complement strand
CAGCTCCATGGCCCGCACCTTGGGCGCGCCCGTGAGCGTACCGGCCGGGAACGTCGCCCGAAAGACATCCATGGCGGCGAGATCATCGCGCAGCACGCCTTCCACGTTGCTCACGATGTGCTGCACGTGCGAGTACTTCTCGATCGCCATCTGCTCGGTGACCCGAACGCTGCCCGTGACCGCGATCCGTCCGATGTCGTTGCGCGCCAGATCGATGAGCATCAGGTGTTCGGCACGTTCCTTGGGATCGGCCAGCAGTTCTGCGGCCAGCGCCTCGTCCTGATCCGGCGACAGGCCCCGCGCGCGGGTTCCGGCGAGCGGCCGCACCGTGACCTTCGTGACCCGACCCTCGCGGGCGCTCGCGCGCACGACATCGGTGTCCTGCTCGGTGACCGCGACCTGCTCCTGGCGCACCAGGATCTCGGGCGATGCGCCGACGACCTGCGTATCGCCGAAGTCGTAGTAGTACATGTACGGCGAAGGGTTGATGGCCCTCAGTGCGCGATACAGCGTCAGGGGCGGATGCGGAAAGGGCTTTGTCAGGCACTGACCGATCTGAACCTGCATGAGATCACCGGCCATGATGTACTCCCGCGCCCGCGCGGCCGCCTGCAGGTATTCTTCCCTGGCGAAGTCGCGCTGCACCGGAGCATCGGTAAGGCCCTCGGCCGGCCTGGGTTCCACCACCGCCCGCGAAAGCCTGGCCTGCAGCTCGCGCAGCCGCCGGCGCGCATTGGAATAGGCATCCGGGCCGGTCGGATCGGCGTAGACCAGCAGGGTCAGCGAGCCGCGCAGGTTGTCGACGATGGCCAGCTCGTCGATCAGCAGCAGATGAAGGTCCGGCGCGCCGACCGGGTCGGGCAGCCGGCACGGCCCCAGCCGGGGTTCGACGAACCGCACCAGGTCGTATCCGAAGGTGCCCGCCAGGCCGCCGCAGAACCGCGGCAGCCCAGGGCGCAGCGCGGCCCGGTACCGCGCCTGGAAACGCTCGACGAATGCCAGCGGGTCTCCCTGATACGACTCCACCTCCTCGCCGTCGCGCAGCACGGAGATCCGGTCGCCATCGGCATGCAACGCGGTCCTGGCCGGCAGGCCGATGAACGAGTAGCGCCCGAAACGCTCGCCGCCCAGCACGGATTCCAGCAGGAGACTGTTCGTCCGTTCGCCGTCCTGGGTGAGCTTCAGATAGAGCGACAGCGGCGTGTCGAGATCGGCCGGGCACTCGAGGAGCAACGGA
>JAUIAI010000102.1 GCA_030425615.1 Gammaproteobacteria bacterium | reverse complement strand
GGTCAAACTCGAACGGGCGCGGTCCAATGCCTCAGAGCGCGGCCGCGCGCTTGGCGGCCGTGGCCGCGGCACTCGACCCCGGGTAGCGCTCCTGCACGAGTTCGAAGCTCTTGCGGGCGGCCTTGGTCTGCTTGAGTTCGATCTCGGCGAAACCCTTGTTGAGCAGGGCATCGGCGGCGCGGCCGCTGTTCGGGTAGGAATCCACGAGTTCGGCCTGGGTGGCGATGGAGTCCTTGTACTTCTTGAGCGCGAACTGGCTGCTGCCCAGCCAGAACATGGCTTCGGGCGAGTAGGCGCTCTCGGGGAACTGCAGGCGGAACTGCTCGAAGGCCCGCTCGGCGCCCTCGAAATCCCCCCCACGGAACTCGTTGAGCGCGGCCTCGAACATGCGCTGTTCGCCGCGCTCCACCATGACGTTCTCGCCGTCGATCTGAACCTGCACCGGCTCGACGAGCTTGATGCGGGAGTCCACGTTGGCGAACTGATCGCGCTGCGCGCGCTGGGTCTTGGAGAGCTCGTTGGCCTGTTCCTCGAGCTGGCCGCGCAGACGGGCGATCTCGGCGCGCAGGCGTTCGATCTCCTGTTGCAGGGCGAGCTGTCCGCCCATGGCTGCGCGGACCTGGTCGACCGTGGCCTCCAGGTTGCGCATGCGGTTGGCGACGTCGATCTCCTGCCGCTCCATGCGCGAGCGCAGTTCGAGGATGGCGCGCCGCGCCTCGTTGTCTTCGAACAGCGCCCAGGCGGGTGTGACCGAGGCGGTGAGGACCAGGGCGAGCAACCAGCGTGTCATGGGGCGGTCTCCGAAGCGGCGATCGCGCGGGCCCACGGCCTGCGGGAGACGCCGGTGAATCAGGGGTAGACGATGTCGGTGCGGCGGTTCTCGGCGTAGGCCTCTTCGGTCTGCGCGATCGAGCGCGGTCGCTCTTCGCCGAAGCTAACGGCTTCGAGCTGGGTCTCGCTGACACCGAGGATCACGAGGGCGCGGCGCACGGCTTCGGCGCGCTTCTGGCCCAGTGCGAGGTTGTACTCGCGGCTGCCGCGTTCGTCGGTGTTGCCCTGCAGGACCACCTTCTGATCGGGGTTGGCGATCAGGTTGCGGGCGTGGGCCTCGACGACCGGACGGAACTCGTCGCGGATGGTGAAGCTGTCGTAGTCGAAGTAGATGTCCCGCTTGGCGAGCAGCGGATCGACCAGCGGCTCCTCGGCCTCCGCGGGCTTGTCGCCGGCGTCCACGGTGGCGACGGCGCGGTCCTCCGGGCGGATCTCGGCACTGCCCGCGGCGGTCCCGGAGGCATCGGCGCCTCCCGCGGTGCCCGACTGCGCGCCGGCGTCGCGTTGCTCGATCTGCGCGGGGGTATCGTCCAGCCGCACGGGAGACGAGCAAGCGGCCAGCGCACCGGCCAGTAGGAGGGTGATCCAGAGTCGATGGGACATGGTGTTGGTCCGAATGCGGTCTAAGGGAGTTTCTCGGTGTGAGGCTTACTGCTCGAACGGGCCCCAGGTGGGCTCGCGGATGTCGCCCGAATCGGAGCTGATGCGCTGCGTGACGCGTCCGTCGATGGACGTGGCCATGAGCATGTCGCGCCCGCCCGCCCGGGTGGTGTACATGACCCAGCGGCCGTTCGGGGCGAAACTGGGCGACTCTTCCTGACCACCGGCGGACAACAGTGTTTCCGTGCCGGACTCGAGGTCCTTGAGCGCTACGTAGTAGCCGTTGTTGCGGCGCGTGAGAAAGGCCAGGCGCTGGCCGTCCGGGCCGACCCGCGGGCTCACGTTGTAGGGCGAATCGAAGGTCACGCGGGTGGCCGTGCCGCCGTCGATGCCGAGCCGGTAGATCTGGGGCGAGCCGCCACGGTCGGAGCTGAAGTACAGGTATTTGCCGTCGGGCGAGAACTGGGGCTCGGTGTCGATGCCGCTGGAGGTGACCAGGCGCTTGGGCGGCGCGCCGCCGTCCGCGCTGATCAGGTAGATCTGGGAGACGCCGTCGCGGGTGAGCGCCACGGCCAGGGACCGGCCGTCCGGCGACCACGCCGGCGCGCTGTTGCTGCCCGGGAAATCGGCCACCGCGAGCCGGCTGCCCGTGGACAGGGTGTGCACGTAGACCACCGGCTTGCGAGTCTCGAACGAGACGTACGCCAGGCGGCTGCCGTCCGGCGACCAGGAAGGCGAGATGATCGGTTCCGGCGACGTCAGGGAGGTCTGGATGTTCTGGCCGTCCCAGTCGGAGATGTTGAGCCGGTACCGGCTGCCCTGGCGCGTCACGAAGGCGATGCGCGTGGTGAAGACGCCTTTCTCGCCGGTGAGCCGCTCGTAGACGAAGTCCGCGATCCTGTGGCCGGCGTAGCGCAGGTTGGCCTCGGAGGCGAGGATGGCTTCGCCGCCCAGGTTGCTCTGACGCACGGCGTCGATCAGACGGTAGCGGATGTCGTAGCGTCCGTCGGCGAGCCGCTTGATGGATCCCGCCACCAGTGCGTCCGCTCCCCGCGCCCGCAGCTGCGGGAAATCGATCGGGGAGGTGTCGGACATCGCGCCGCCCGGGTTGACGATCCGGAAGATGCCGCTGCGCTGGAGGTCGGTCCGCACGACCGCGGCGACGTCCACCGAGACCTCGCCCTCCGTCTCGAAAGAGGCCACCGCGATGGGGTACTGGCTGGCGCCGACGCCCGAGACCTCCAGCGTCATCTGGGCCTGGGCACGGCCGCCGACCAACAGGGCGAACAAGGCCAGGCTCAGGGCGCGGGCGAGCCACGCGAGCATTGTCGGGAGGGAACGCGTGGTCGTTGCACGCGTGTTGTTGCGGCGGACGAACGAGTTCGCCCCAGGTGCGCAGCTCATGACGCGAGCAGCTCCTTGCCATCAGATGACGGAAGTATATCGGAGGGTCGCGCAACCCTTCACGCGACGAATGTCGGCGACCCGTGAACCCTCAATCGCCGCGCGGGCCGTGCGAGATACGCAATTGGGCCGGGCAGACACCGCGGTCGTCGCAGGGGAAGCGACCGACGCGTTTGATGCCGCGTTCGGCCGCAACGTCCCAGGACGGCACGCCGGACGACCGCACCAGACGTACGCTGAGGACTTCGCCGGTCACCGGGTTCAGGGAGACGTCGAAGAGCGCCTTCGGGTTGCCGGTCAGGTCCGAAGGGATGCGATAGATGGTCTTCTGGCGGATGAGGGCCACGAGCTTGGCGCGATAGCCGGCGTCGCCGCGTCCCGATCCGCCCTGGGTGCCGCGCGTCCCGCTGGCCCCGCCCTCGGCCGCACGTCCGCCGGCGGATCCGTCCGGCGAACCCGAGCCGGCCATGGCCTGCATTCGCGCCAGTACTTCCGCGCGGCGCTCCTCGGCCTCGCGTTCCTCGCGTTCACGACGCTGTTTCGCTTCGGCGTCCCGGCGGGCCTTCTCCTCGGCCTCACGCTTGCGTTTCGCTTCGGCTTCCCGGCGTTCGCGCTCCTGGGCGGCCTTCTCCTGACGGGCTTTCTCTTCGCGTGCCTTGCGCTCGGCGGCCTCGCGCTCGCGGGCCTCGGCCTGGGCCCTGGCCCGGGCGGCCGCCTCGGCCTTGCGACGCTCTTCCTCGACCTGGCGCTGGCGCTGAGCCTCGCGTTCGCGCGTCTGCTCGGCCTCCAGACGCGCCTTTTCCTGTGCCTCGAGTTCGGCCTGCCTCTCGGCCGCCTGGCGGGCGGCCTCCTCGGCGGCCCTGCGCTCCTGTTCGGCCGCCTCGCGCGCCGCCTGCACAGCCTGGCGCTCGGCCTCGAGCCGGGCGAGTTTCTCCTGGCGCGCCTGCTCGGCCCGCTGCTGTTCGAGCTGCTCCTGACGGCGCTGCTCCTCGGCCTGGCGCTTTTCTTCTTCGAGCCGCTGGCGCTCGGCTTCCGCCTGTCGCTTCTCCTGCTCGATGCGCTGACGCTCCTCTTCGGCGCGGCGCTTCTCTTCTTCGATGCGGCGGCGTTCCTCCTCGGCGCGGCGCTGCTCCTCCTCGATGCGGCGGCGTTCCTCTTCGGCCCTGCGCTGCTCCTGCTCGATCCGGCGGCGTTCCTCTTCGGCCCTTCGCTGCTCTTCCTCGATGCGGCGACGCTCTTCCTCGGCGCGGCGTTTCTCTTCTTCGATGCGCTGGCGCTCTTCTTCGGCGCGGCGCTTCTCCTCCTCGATGCGGCGGCGCTCTTCCTCCGCCTGGCGCTTCTCTTCCTCGAGGCGCTGCCGCTCGGCCTCGGCCCGGCGGCGCTCTTCCTCGGCCAATCGCTGCTGTTCTTCGATGCGGCGCCGCTCCTCGGCGGCCCGCTGGCGTTCTTCTTCGGCTCGTCGCTGCTCCTCGGCGATGCGCTCCCGCTCGCGTTCGAGCCGCTGCTGTTCGAGGGCGAGCCGCAGGGCCTCGGCCTCGCGGCGGGCCCGTTCCTCGGCCTCTCTGCGCGCGGCTGCCTCGGCCGCCAGCCGCGCCTGGCGCTCCGCCAGCTCTCGCATTCGCTGCGCTTCCAGGCGCGCCGCTTCTTCGCGCTGGCGACGGATCTCGGCCTCACGCTCGATGCGCTGCTGTTCGGCCAGGCGGGCCGCTTCCTCGGCCTGACGCTGGCGTTCGAGCTCCTCGAGGCGGCGTTGTTCGGCCAGCGCCGCCTGCCGATCGGCCTCGCGCTTGCGCTCGAGCGCTTCTTCGCGCAGCCGTCGCTCGAGTTCGCGCCGGATCTCGGCTTCTTCGGCCAGTTGCGCCCTTTCGCGCATCGCCAGGGTCAGAGGATCGTCCGGCGGCCGCGGGGTGTCCGGAGCGTTGATGGTGTCCGGATCGGCGGTCTCGGGAGGCTGGGGTTCGGGTTCGGGTTCGGGCGCCGTCGCGTTTTCGCCCGGGGGGCGCGCGGCGGCATCCGGCGTCTCCGGATCCTGCTGGACGAGATCTTCCGGGGTCCAGAGCTCGGCCACCACGGGCGGCGGTTCTTCGATCTTGAAGTTCACGCCGAACAGCAGCAGCAACAGCAGCGCCAGATGCACGCCGAGCGACAACATGAACGCCCGCAGGGTCGCCCGGTCGGCCTGGGCGAACCAGGCCACCGTCTCGCCGGTGAGGTTGTTTATGAAGTCGCGGATCATCGATCGGGGAGGAGTGCTCGCTCAGCGCCGCCGCCGGGCGGGCGCGGCCGTCAGTTCGGCTTCTTGACCAGCAGCCCCACCTTGCGGACGCCCGCCGACTTGAGCTCGTTCATGACGTTCATGACCTGTTCGTAGAGCACGACCTTGTCGGCGCTGATCACCACCGGGACCGAGGGGTCCCCGTTGGTCAGCGTGCGTACGCTCTCGATGAGGTCTGGGGCCTCGACCGGAACCTCGCTGACGGACTGGTCGCTGTTCTTGAGGAGCAGCACCATCGAGCCCGTGCTCGGGATCTGCACCTCGACGTAGACGTCCTTCTTCACCCGGCTGCTGCCCACGGTGGGCAGATCGATCACGCCGGGCGACAGCAGGGGGGCGGTCACCATGAAGATGACGAGCAGCACCAGCATCACGTCGATGTAGGGCACGACGTTGATCTCGTTGACCATCCGGCGGCCTCGGCCGCCGCGCGAACTCATGCTTGGCATTCAGGTCTCCCGGTTGCGCGCCGCGAAGGCCGTCATCAACGCGTCTGGCGCTGCAGGATGTTGGAGAACTCTTCCACGAAGCTGTCGAACCGGCCCGTGAGGCGGTCGATCGTGTTCGCGAACCGGTTGTAGGCCACCACGGCGGGAATCGCCGCGAACAGGCCGATGGCCGTGGCCACGAGCGCTTCGGCGATGCCGGGCGCGACGGAGGCGAGCGTGGCCTGCTCGACGTTGGCCAGGCCGCGAAAGGCGTTCATGATGCCCCAGACCGTGCCGAAGAGGCCGATGTAGGGGCTCACCGAACCCGTCGTGGCCAGCATGCCCAGACCCGACTCGAGCTGGTCGAGCTCCCGCTGGGTGGAGGCGCGCATCGCCCGGCGTGCGTTGTCGACCATGGTGCGGTTGTCGAGATGATCCTTCTGCTGCCGGCCCTTCAGGTACTCGCTCATGCCGGACTCGAAAATGCGCCCCAGGGGCCCTGCACCCCGGTCGCCCTCGCGGATCTGCTGATACAGCGACCCGAGATCCCGGTCCTTCCAGAAATCGGACTCGAACGAGCGCGTCGTGCGGCGCGCGGAGGTCAGGCCGAACAGCTTTCGGAAGATGATCGTCCAGGACATCAGCGACATCAGCACCAGAAGCGCCATGACGAGCTTGACGAGCGGACTGGCCTGGGCAATGAGGGACAGGATCGAGAGTTCGTTCACGCGGAGATCCTCGACAGAAGACGAGAGGGCAGGGCAGCAGGGCGCCCGTTGTCGCGACGCACGGCGGCGATTCGTACGTCGGCTTCGACTAGCACGACGGATTCGGACCCGGTCCGGGTCGCCCACTGATGGAGCACGAGCGATGCACGACGGACCGCGGTGACGTTCAGGTGCATGGTGAGGCGGTCGTCGAGCCGGGCAGGGAGGTCGTAGGCGACGCGCAGGTCGCGCACGACGAACTGGATGCCGTCCTGCTCGGCGGCGTCGCGGTGCGAGACGCCGAGCGCGCGCAGCCATTCGGTGCGGGCCCGCTCGAAGAATCGCAGGTAATTGGCGTAGTAGACGATTCCGCCGGCATCGGTGTCCTCGTAGTAGACCGTGACCGGCCAGTGAAATGTGGCAGGGGCTTCGCCCGGTTTCGGGGCATCTTCGCCGCGCCAGGGCCGAAACGGGCCCTGCGCCCGGTCACGCGCCGCGTTTCGGTCCGGATCGCGGCCGGTCGCATCAGTTCGGTCTTTCATGTTGGTGCCCGCTGTCCGGGGCCTTGTGACGACTCACGCCAGGCCCCGGTGAAAACGGGACAATTCGAGGATTCTAACAATGGCGGCGGTCGCCGGCGCCGCATCGGCCGGGGGAGGGAAAGAGCGGAGTCAGGGAGCCGGTGCCGGAACGAGCCGCCAGAGGACCGTGCCCGCCACCAGCGCTCCGGCCACGGCCAGCAGCGCGCTGCGCCACGCGTTGGCCCGGAAATCGTCCCAGTCGAAGCGCACCGACATCAGGGTGGCCATGAGGAAACCGCTGACCAGCCCGCCCACGTGGGCCGAGTTGTCGATCACCGGGACCGTGAAGCCCATGAAAAGCGCGTATCCCACGAAAATGAACATCGAGCGGCGCATGTGCACGACCAGCGGCGCCGGGAGCATCCTGGGTTTGGTGAGGACGGCGGCCAGGATCGCGCCGGCCACTCCGAAGATCGCGCCGGAGGCTCCGACCGAGACCGCTTCCGAGGCGGAGAAGTAGAGGCTGGCGAGCGAGGCGAACACGCCCGAGGTGGCGTAGATCACCAGATATTGCCAGTTGCCGTAGAAGCGCTCGGCGATCTGTCCGAGATCGCGCAGCGCCCACATGTTGAATCCGATGTGGATGATGCCGGCATGCAGGAACATCGCCGTCACCAGTCGCCAGGGTTGCTCGAGCGTGTAGGGCAGGAAATTGCCGCCCAGGGCCAGCAGCTGGTCGGCGCGCGGGGAGAGCATGCTCACACCCAGGGCGGCGGCCACGACGAACACGACGACGTTCACACCGAGGAGGGTATGGGTGACCCAGGTGGGCGGCGTGGCGCGGTGCAGGCGCTCGAGGAAGTCCTGCATGCG
>JAUIAI010000101.1 GCA_030425615.1 Gammaproteobacteria bacterium | reverse complement strand
AGACGGGCTGGCAACGATGGCGCGAACTCGACGATGCGTCGGCGGAGATCATCCCGAACGCACACCCGGTGCGCTACCCGGGGACCTATCCGACCGGCGTCCTCGGCCAGGCCGGCTGGCACATGGCGGACACGGCGTGCCCGATCGGTGAGCACACATGGACTTCCGCCCGCGCCTCGGCGAACACCGCGCTCGCCGGCGCGCAGGTTCTTCTGGACGGCGGGCGCCAGGCCTACGCCCTCTGCCGTCCGCCCGGTCATCACGCGTACGCGGATCTGGCGGGCGGGTTCTGCTATCTGAACAACACGGCCATCGCGGCGCAGGCGCTGCGGGCCCGTCACGACCGTGTCGCGATCCTGGACGTCGACGTACACCATGGCAACGGCACGCAGGACATCTTCTGGACCCGCCGGGACGTGCTGACCCTCTCTGTGCACTGCGATCCGCACGCGCTCTATCCGTTCAGCTATGGTCACGCCAACGAGCGCGGCGCCGGCGACGGCGAAGGCTACAACGTGAACATCCCCCTGCCGCGGGGAAGCGCCGACGACGCTTTGTTGTCGGTGCTGCCGCGCGCGGCCGAACTGATCGAATCGTTCGCGCCGGGCGCGCTGGTGGTGGCTCTGGGCCTCGACACCTCTGGAGAGGATCCGCTGCAGGGCATGAAGGTGACAACCCCCGGTTTCGAGCGGCTGGGACGGGCGATCTGCAGACTCGGATACCCCACGTTGTACGTCCAGGAGGGCGGTTATCTGTCGCCGAGTCTCGGGGCGAATCTCGCCGCGTTCCTGAAGGGAGTGAACGACCGATGAACCATGCCTTGGAGGCGCTTCCCCAGGCCGTGCTGCCCGCGGGGGTTCGCGCCCGCATGATCGACAACGGCAACGGGCTGACCATGCACGTGCTCGAGGCCGGCTGGGAAGAGGCCGACCGCCCGCTCGTGCTGCTGTTACATGGGTTTCCCGAACTCGCGTACAGCTGGCGGGCCGTCTTGCCCGCGCTGGCCGGGGCCGGGTATCACGTGGTCGCGCCGGATCAGCGCGGGTACGGGCGCACCACCGGCTGGACGGCGGACTTCGACGGCGACCTTCGTCCCTTCCGCATGCTCAACCTGGTTCGCGATGCACTCGGTCTGGTGTGGGCGCTGGGTCGCCGCGAAGTGGCGGCGGTGTTCGGTCACGACTTCGGCTCAACGGTCGCCGGCTGGTGCGCCATCGCGCGGCCGGATGTCTTCCGCCGCGTGGCACTGATGAGCGCGCCCTTCGCGGGACCGCCGCCGGTGCCGGGTGCCGCAGCTGCGGGTGTCGGCGATGCGGCCGCGCGGCCGCTCGCCGAGAAAGCCGCCGACATCCATGCGGCGCTGGCCGCGCTGCCACGGCCGCGCAAGCACTACCAGTGGTACTACAGCACCCGGGCGGCGAACGACGACATGCGGCATTGCCCGCAGGGGCTGAGGAACTTCCTGCGTGCGTACTTTCACGTCAAGAGCGCGGACTGGACCCGGAACGAGCCTCGTCGGCTCGAGGGCTGGACGGCGGAGTCGCTGGCCGAGATGCCCACGTACTACATCATGGATCTCGACAGGAACATGGCGCAGACGGTGGTCGACGAACTCCCGTCCGCCGCGGCGATCGATGCCAACGCCTGGCTGTCGGAATCCGCGATGGACGTCTACGTGGACGAGTACGCGCGCACCGGTTTCCAGGGCGGGTTGCAGTGGTACCGTTGCCAGACCGGCAGCCAGTTCGTCGCCGAGGCACAACTGTTCGCCGGACGAACGATCGACGTCCCGGCGATGTTCGTGGCGGGCGAGGCCGACTGGGGCACCTTTCAGAAGCCCGGTGATCTGGAGCGCCTCACCGGTCCGCTGACGCGCGACTGGCGCGGTGTGAATCTCGTGCCCGGAGCGGGCCACTGGGTGCAGCAGGAACAGCCCGCCGCCGTGGTCGAACTCATGATCCGGTTCCTGCGCGACGAGCGCGCGCTGGCTGCCTGATCGACCGGCGCCGGCGCCGGCGCCGGCGTCACGGCACCACTTTGCCCGGGTTCAGACGCCCGTCGGGGTCGAGGGCCCGCTTGACGCTGCGCATGAGATCCACGGCCACGGGATCCCGTACCCGGCCGAGCGCGGCGCGCTTCGAGGACCCGATGCCGTGTTCGGCGGCGATGCTCCCGTTCAGACCCATGGCCACGTCTTCGAGTGCACGGACCAGGTCGGGCCAGTGCGCAACGAACGCCCCGGCGTCCATGTCCGTCGGCCGCCAGACGTTGAAATGGATGTTGCCGTCGCCGATGTGTCCGAACGGCACCGCGCGAGCGCCCGGAACCACGGCTCTGACCGCCCGGTCGCCTTCGGCAACGAACCGCTCGATGGACGAGCAGGGCACCGACTGATCGTTCTTCAGGCTGGAGGGATCCCCGACCGCCGCGAGCGCGATTCCCTCCCGGATCTTCCATAGACCGGTCCGATCGGCATCGCTCTCCGCGAGGACGGCATCGATCACCAGACCGCTCGTGACGGCTTCCTCGAGGGCCTCCTCGAGCGCATCGCGCAGAGCGAAATGGACCGACGAGGTCTCCGCCTCGATGAGCACGTGCCAGTCGTGCCGTTGCGCGAACGGGCGCCGGGTCTCGTTGATCGCCTCCAGGCTCAGATCCAGACCGAGCGCAGGGATGAGCTCGCAGGCCGTGATGACCTCGCCCAGGCGCTCGCGAAGGAAGGCCAGCGTCGCGACGGCCCGTCCGACGTCGGGCACCGCGAGCAGCGCGGTTTCGCGACGTCGGGCCCGCGGGAACAGCTTCAGAACGGCCGCGGTGATGATTCCGAGCGTGCCTTCGGTGCCCAGGAACAACTGCTTCAGATCGTAGCCGGCGTTGTCCTTGCGAAGTCCGCGCAGCGCGTCGAGCACCCGGCCGTCCGGCAGGACCACCTCGAGGCCGAGAACCAGATCGCGCGCCATGCCGAACCTCAGGACCGCGTTGCCGCCGGCATTGGTCGAGAGGCAGCCGCCGATCTGGGCACTGCCTTCGCCGCCGTGAGAGAGCGGAAATAGGCGGTTCGCCTGCGCCGCCCGCTCTTGAAGGTCGGCGAGGATGCAGCCGGCTTCGACGGTCATCGTGTTGTTCAGAGGATCGATGTCTCGCACCTGGTTCATGCGCTCGAGCGAGATCAGCACCTGGGCGCCGGAATCGTCGGTCATGCTGCCGCCGCAGAAGCCGGTATTGCCTCCGAACGGCACGACCACGGCCCGGTGCTCGGCACAGAGCCGCATGGCGAGGGAAAGCTCGGCCGTTGTGGCCGGGCGTACGAGGATGCCTGGCGCCGCCGTCTTGGCCCTTAGGATGTCGTGGCGATAGCGCTCTTCGATATCCGCGCCCAGTTTCAGCGCATTGGTGGGGAGCGCCGAGGACAGGGCTGCGGCCAGAGCCCGGGGCTCGGTGTCCGTGTGCGGGGGTCGTTTCATGCGGGTCGGATGCACGGGCGGCGCGGGGCCGCCCGTCTGCTCAGCTCTCGGGAAGAGGGATGAATTCGTCGTCGCCGGGGACCTTCGGGAAGCGACCCTCGCGCCAATCGGTCTTGGCGCGTTCCATGCGCTCGTCCGAGTAGGCTACGAGATTCCACCAGAGCCGGCGTCTGCCCGCCAGCGGCCGGCCGCCGATCAGGACCGCCCGTGCGCGCGCCTGCGCCGACAGCACGGGGGTGGCGCCGGGCGAGAGGACCGCCATCGTGGCGGGGGCGATCGCCTTACCCGAAAGGCTAAGGCCCGGCTCGACGACATAGACGGCCCGTTCGGCGGCCACGTCGGGCAGGGTGACGGAAGCCCCCGGTTCGAGCGTGAGCTCGGCGTAGAGTGTTTCGGAGTAGGTCCGCAGCGAGGCCTGCAGGTCGAAGGCGCGTCCGGCGATCAGCCGGATCCTGACCCCGTCGCGCTCCACGCTCGGCACGCGCCCGGCCTCGATGTGTTCGAACGCGGGTGCGGTTTCGGCGTCTTCCTCGGGTAATGCGATCCATACCTGCAGACCGAATACCGGCCGGCGCCCCTCGCGCGGAAACGGCGAGCGCTCCGAATGCACGATGCCCCGCCCGGCCGTCATCCAGTTGATGGCGCCGGGCCGGATCGGCTGTTCGGAGCCGAGGCTGTCGCGGTGCACGATCTCACCGTCGAACAGCCAGGTGAGGGTCGCCAGGCCGATGTGCGGATGCGGCCGGACGTCCAGACCGACACCCGGTTCCAGTTGGGCCGGCCCCATCTGATCGAAGAACACGAACGGGCCGATCTCGCGCTGACCGGCACTCGGCAGCACCCTTCGCACGGAGAATGCGCCGATGTCGCGTTCGACGGGTTCGATGAGCCGGCTGACGCCGTCTGGAAGCGGTGCGGATTCGGACATGGCTGGCGGGGACGGGCGCCGGATCTCGGACGGAGGGAACACTATAACGGGCCTCCCGACATGTGCCGTCGCAGACCCGTCAGTGTGAATGCCTACCGGACGCCGCGGTGTGCTCCGCGCCGGCGCCGGCGAGCGCCGCGTCCACCGCTGCCGCCAGTCGCTCGGCGACGATCGAGATCTCGTCGTCGGAGATCGTGAACGGCGGGGCGATCAGAACATGGTCACCCCGCTCACCGTCCGCCGTGCCGCCCATCGGATAAACGAGCAGACCGCGTTCGAAGGCTGCCCGCTTGATTCTCGCGTGGGTGGACCAGGACACCGGCAGCGGCGACTTGTCCGCGCGGTCTGCCACGAGTTCCACGCCGACGAACAGTCCGCGTCCGCGAATCTGGCCGATATTGGGGTGCTCGTCGAACGCGTCCTCGAGGGTCCGGCGGAGTCCGGAGCCGGCCTGGACGACCCGCGCGAGCAGTCCGGATGACTCGATCTCGCTGGTGACCGCCAGTGCTGCCGCGCAGGCCACCGGGTGGGCGAGATAGGTGTGACCGTGCTGGAAAGCGCCCGAACCGTTCGCGATGGCATCGTGGATCCGCGCAATGCAAAGCATCGCGCCGATGGGCTGATAGCCGCCTCCGAGACCCTTGGCGATGCAGACGATGTCCGGCGCGATCCCGTCCGCTTCGCAGGCGAACAGGGTTCCGGTACGGCCCATGCCGCACATGACCTCGTCGAGAATCAGAAGCACCCCGTATCGGTCGCAGATCTCCCGGATCCGCCTGAAATACCCAGCTTCGGCCGCCACGGCCCCGAGCGTGGCGCCGACGACCGGCTCGGCGATGAACGCCGCGACCTGGTCGGCGCCGACCCGTTCGATGAGCGTTTCGAGCTGATCGGCGACGCGTTGGCCGTAGTCGTGCGGCGTTTCGCCGCAACGGCCGTCACGCCAGTAGAAGCACGGGTCGATATGCAGCATGGCATCGGCAAGCAGCGGAGCATAGGGGGCCTTGCGCCGCGCGTTGCCGCCGGTGGCGAGCGCACCGAGCGTGTTGCCGTGGTAACTCTGGCGCCGAGCGACGACGAAGCGTCGCTGCGGTTCGCCCCGCTCCAGGTGATACTGCCTCGACAGTTTGATGGCGGCCTCGACCGCCTCGGAACCGCCGCTCACGAACAACACGCGGTCGATGCCCTCGGGGGCCCGTTCGACCAGCCAGTCGGCCAGTGCCTCGGCCGGCTCCGAGCTGAAGAAGCCCGTATGGGCATACGCCAGCCTGCGGCTCTGTTCCGTGATGGCGGCGATCACGGCAGGGTGTCCATGCCCGAGACAGGACACGGCCGCGCCTCCGCAGGCATCGAGATAGCGGCGGCCCGCCGCATCGGTGAGCCAGACGCCCTCGCCGGCGACGGCCACGGGCACGGGAACGTTGCATTGACGGGCGAGCAGGTGTGACATGGCGGCATCCGAATGTAGTGTTTCAATACATGCTAATCAATGAAACACCTGTTTCAACCACCCGGATATCGGGGAGATGCGATGACCACGAATCGTAGGCGGCCGTCCGGGTCGGGCGATCAGGGCGCGGAGCCCGACGCCGGCGGCCTGCAGCGCCGGGTCCTGGAGACCGGCGCACGGCTTGCGCCCCGGTTGCGTCAGCTGGCAGACCGCATTCTGACGGAGCCGCAGGTCGTGGCCGACAGCTCGCTGCGGGCGGCCGCCGGTCGCTGGGGCATCGCGCCGGCCGGCCTGTCGCGGCTGGCGCGTGCGCTGGGGTATCCGGACTACGCCGCGTTGCGCCGGGCCTGCCGGCAGGAGGCGGACCTGCGCGAGCAGGTGTTCGCGTCCCGGGCGCGGGCAGCGAGTCACCGTGGGGCGCGACGTCGAAGTGGGGTGCTCGCGGAGCACGTCGAGGCCGCCCAGCTGAACCTGGCCCTGCTTGGCGAACGGGTCTCGGAGGCCGACCTGGAACGGACCGCGACACTGATGTTGCGCGCAGGGCGTGTCGTGCTGGTCGGCGCGCTGAGCTCGGCCGCACTGATCGACTACTTCGCCTACCTCGGGACGCTGGTGTTCGGCAACTGGCAGGCCGCCGGCCGCAGCGGCTCGCCGCTGGCGGCGGGTATCGCGGAGCTCTCGGCACGTGACCTCGTCATCCTGGTGTCCACCCGGCCGTATGCGCAGGCCAGTGTCGATGCGGCGCGCCAGGCCGTCGAGCGGGGTGTTCCGCTTCTCGTGTTCACGGATCTGCCGACATCGCCCGTCGCGGACATGGCCGATGTGGTGTTCTGTCTGCCCTCGGACGGGCCGAACCTGCTGAGTTCGCACGTGGCGCCGCTCGTTCTGTTCGAGGCATCGATGGCGGCGGCGATGCGCAAGGCAGGACGGCGCGCGCTCGCCCATGTCGAGCGCCTGGAGCGGGCGTATCGTCAGGCCGGCGTCTACTGGTCGGAGAGAGGCTGACGGCTCACCGACACCCATCGTTCTGGAGCAGGGGTACGCTCGGTATACTTGTCCGGAAGGAACGGCGCCGACGCCCCGGCGGCGCCGGAGTGCACGACACGGCAGGACGCGTCGGTCGGCGGCCCGCTCCCGGACCGTTTCCGCCTCAGGAGACCGGGCACTATCGGCGACATCATGGCCCCGACCCGCCTCACCACCTGGCTGCTGAACATCGGCCACGCGCTCGATCACATGTTCCTGTTGATCTTCGCGGCGGCCGTGGGCCGCATCGCGTCCGACTTCGGCTTCGAGCGCTGGGAAGATCTCATGCCCTACGGCGCCGGGGCGTTCCTGATGTTCGGTCTCGGCTCGGTGCCCGCAGGCCGGCTCGGCGATCTCTGGGGACGTCGCGCCATGATGCTCGTCTTCTTCTTCGGCATGGGCCTGAGCTGTCTGCTGGCCGCAGTCACTGCCAATGCGTGGCAACTCGCGCTGGCCCTCACTCTGCTCGGCACGTTCTCTGCCATCTACCATCCGGTCGGCATCCCCATGCTGGTGGCCGGGGCGCCGCGGCCGGGCGCGACATTGGGGATCAGCGGGCTCGCCGGCAACCTCGGCATCGCCGCTGCGGCGCTGATCTCGGGATACCTGATCGAGATCGGAGGCTGGCGCCTGGCCTTCGTGCTGCCCGGCGTCGTGTCCCTGGTGCTCGGGGTGGTCTTCGCGATTCGTGTCCCGGCCGAGTCGGAGGCACCGGCCCGCCGCAAGCCGACGGTCCAGACCGTTCCGCGTGACGTGCTCGTGCGCGTGTTCTTCGTGATCACCGCGACCGCGATCACGGGCAGCCTGCT
>JAUIAI010000100.1 GCA_030425615.1 Gammaproteobacteria bacterium | reverse complement strand
GACAGGCAACCGCCGCACATGCCTTCGATGCCGTCGATACCCTCGAAAACGGCCGCCATCATGAGCGAATTGCCGGGTTCGACGTCCAGGGTGGTTCGGGTGCCGTCGTCGGCGATGTAGGTCACTTCAGCCATCAGGATTCATACCATGTCGAAGTATTCGCGGTGCTCCCAGGGCGTCACCTCGCCCCGGAAGCGGGCGAGCTCCGCGCGTTTCACGTGAAGATAGTAATCGATAAACTCGCGACCGAAGTCGCGCGCGAAGGCCGGGTCGGCCGCCAGGGCGTCAAGGGCACCGTCAAGACTGCGGGGCAGACACCGAAGCTCCGCTCCGTATGGACGGTCGACCGCCTCTCCCGGATCCGCGCCCCGGTCGATGCCGTCGATGCCCGCCACCAACTGGGCCGCGAAACTCAGATAGGGGTTCGCCGCCGGTTCACCGGCGCGGTTCTCGATCCGTGTCTGACCCGGCGAGCTGCCCGTGACCACGCGCAGCATCGCACCCCGGTTGTCACGGCCCCAGCAGATGCGATCCGGCGCGAGCGCATTGGGCCGGAAGCGCCGATAACCGTTGATCGTCGGAGTGGAGAACGCGCACGAGGCCTCGGCATGGGAGAGCAGGCCCCCGAGGTAGCTCTGCCCGAGAACCGAGAGCGGATGACCGTCGTCCGGTCCCGCAGCGAACAGGTTGGATCCGCGCGCGTCGGTCAACGACTGATGCAGGTGCCAGCCGCTGGCCATCAGGCCGGGCAGGTTCGGCAGGCACATGAAGCTCGCCAGATATCCGTGCCGACGCAGGATCTGCTTCGTGGCATGCCTGAACAACACCATTCGATCCGCGGCCATCAACGCGGGCGAATGCGAAAAAACGAACTCCACCTGGCTCGGGCCGAGCTCGATCTCCGCCGACTCGATCGGCAGGCCGAGCTCGAGCAACGGCTTGCGCACGAGCTCGATCACCGGCTCGAGCGCGTCGAAGCGCTGCTCGGTCAGCAGCCGGTAACCCGGATTGAGAAGCGTGACCGCTGGCGCCACGGGACGTCCCAGTGCCGCGGCCTGCGGAGGCTCGTCGACGAGCCGGAAGACATGGAACTCCACCTCCAGACCCATGCGCGCCTGCCAGCCGCGCGCGTCGAGCTCCGCCAGCACGCGCCGCAGCAGGGCCCGCGAATCGAACGGCGCCGGCCGGCCGTCGCTCAGATGGGCCTGGCAGAGCACCCAGCCGGTCCCCGGGCTCCACGGCAGCTCCACATAGGTGGTCGGATCCGGGACGAGGCAGAGGTCGGAGGCGCCCTCGAACGAGCGCGAACCGAATCCGGCTCCGGGCTCGAACACCGGCCAGGCGGTCATGTCGGAGGTGTCCTTGAGCATCGTCGTGCCGACGATGTTCAGCCCGTCGTCGAGCGCCGCGCGGGCCCGGTCGCCGAACAGTGTCTTGCCCCGCACGATGCCGTGCTGATCCACCCATGCATAGCGGAGGCGATCGATCGCACCGGACTCGAGACGACCGGCGATCCGGCCTGCGGCCTCGTCGGCGGCGTCGTCCCAGCCACCGAGACGTGCCATGCGCGACCCGCTCATTCGGCGCCCTCTGCCGACGCCACCCGCGCCGCCGCCCATGGCGCACGCTCGCGACGACGGGCGTCGACCCGGCGCCAGTACGCCTCGATGTCGGCGTCACCCGTCTCACGGCAGACGCCGTCCATGGTGGCGGGGCCGGTCACCGACGCCGCATGTTGCACATCGAACACGGCCTTCGGCACTTCGCCTCGCTCGAGCGCATCCATGGCGGTGAGCAATGCCCGACGGTTCGCGATGATCGCCTTGTCCGTCGTGCCAAGATGCTCGCGCGTGCGGTCCTGGATCGGGCCGGGCGACTCGACCGCCCACTGGTCGTGCACGTTGATGTCGGCTCCGAGACCGGTGAACGTGTTGCGTGCCTGATCGGCCGCGCTGAAGCCGTAGCGGTTCCAGGCGCCGGTGGTCGGCGTGTAGTCGGGCAATGTGTGCGCGGCCAGGCGCTGCTCGCGCATCCGCCGGTGGTCCACCGGATCGGAGAAGCTCGTGAACATCGCGTGCCAGACGTTGTGGGTATCGTCGACCGGCAGATGCCACTGCGTGATCGTCATCGTTTCCGACAACGGGATCACGAAGGCGTTCGGGAACAGCTGGTTCGTCACCCGCACGTGCGTGCCCGCCTCGCCCATGGAACGCAGCGTGATCAGCCGCATGCCGTAGTCGGTCTGCTCCACGCGGATCTCGGGGCTGTCGAACTCGCGCATCACCCGGGTCATCGGCAGTTCGGAGTTCGCCGAATTGCTGCGGAACTGGCGGCCGTAGGCCTGCTCCGGATCGTCGTCCTCGAAGAATCGATGCAGGAACGAAGCGTGGGCCGGATCGATGCCCACCTCCAGGGCCTGCAGCCAGTTGCAGGACCAGACGCCCCGGAACGAGAACGAGTGGCTGCGGGGCGCACTGAGACAGTCCCAGACCGGCAGGGCCGGCGGTTCGCCGTCTCCGAACCAGGCGAAGACACTGCCATTGATTTCGCGCACCGGATAGGAGCGCTGGCGGATCCTGGTGTGAAGACGCGATCCGCAGGGCTCGCCCGGTGTTTCGAGGCAACGACCCGCACCGTCGAAACGCCAGCCGTGAAACGGGCATCGCACCGTGCCGTTCTCCCAACGGCCATACGCGAGATCCGCCCCCCGATGGGGGCAGTCCCGGTCGATCAGTGCCGCCGCACCGTGTTCGTCGCGGAACAGGACGAAGTCCTGGCCCAGCGCACGCACCGGAATCAGCGGCCGCGGCACGCCGTCCTGCAGCGCGTCCAACTCTTCTGACAACGCGATCGGGTGCCAGTACTGCCTCAGCAGCCGCCCGCCCGGTGAGTAAGGGCCCACCTCGGTCAGGCGGCGGTTCTGTTCGGCCGAGATCATCGGCAAGCCTCCCCGAAAAAGAGGAAATGGTCGGACATTGCAGCCCGGCAGGGGAAGGCCGTCAAGTGGGCGTTCGACCCAGCGCAGGCCGCCGGTGCCGGCGCCCGTCCGTCTCGGGTCCCGCCGGCCGGTTCAGTGCACGGACATCGGCTGACTCATCAGACTCTGAAACGAAGCCAGATAGTCGTCGATTTCCTCCATCGTCGCCTCACCCTCGCCCGCAAGCTCCGAGACCTCTTCGCGGAAACGGTCGGCCAGCAGGCCTTCGATGAAGATCTCACGCTTGGCCGACTTGTCGATGATCTCGAACCCAGTGCGCTTTTCGAGCCCGGCGCCCATGGCGCAGATCTCGACGACGCAGAAGGTGGTGCTGTTGTAGATGGTGTTCATCGCTGACGTCCCTGAACGTTCGGATCGGATCAGAACCGTTATCGGCACGGACACGCAAAGCCTGAGCCCGCCCGACGGCCCGGTCAGCGATCCGCCCGCCGCAGACCGTCTGTCGCCACGCTCCGGCCGATCGTCGCCACCCCCGCCGATCAACGCAAGTGCCGCCGCTCGGCCGAAAGGCTCGCGCCCACGAGCGTCCCAGGAACAGGCCGCCGGCCGCGCCGGCGCGAACGCCCGGATGCTCGTCCGAAAACCGCAACACCGGCCGGACCGGCAGGTCGCCAGCGCGGTGCATTGCGGTCAGAATTAGATCGGCGTCTTGTCACCGGCAGGTCGCCAGCGCGGTGCATTGCGGTCAGAATTAGATCGGCGTCTTGTCACCGGCATGTCTCGCGCTGCCCGTTGCGTCCCTGCTCGGCTGGGTCGCGCGTTCGTCGGTGACCGGCCCTTTCACGCATCTGCGACAACAAGGACTATTCCATGGCACTGATTCTGGAGATCACCCGCAGCGACGGTTCGGTCGTCACGACCCCGGTCGACGGGCCCCACACGCTGCTCGAGGCACGCGCCGGCGAGCACTTCCGTCTCATCGATCCCGCCACCGGCCAGGCGCCCGAGGGTCTGCACGCGATCCGCGCCGGTGACGCGCTCGTCATCGAGGGCCTGCCCGAGCAGGCGGCGCTCGAAATCGCCGACTTCTACAAGCGCGGTGATGGCGAGGAAGGCGCCGTGCTGTCGCTGCCCGAGGGTGACGTGGTTGCGCCGAGCGCCGCGCCCGCCCTGCTGATGGCCCAGAACACCACCGCCACTCCTGCCACCCAGACCGATGCCGGCGCCTCCGGCGCGGGCGCCGACGCCGCCGCGGCGGCCGCCAATCCGGCGCTCTCCACCGGCAAGATCGCGCTCGGCGCGCTGGCCGTGGTCGGTGTGGCCGCGGCCGCGGGCGGTGGCAGCGACGACACTACTCCGGCCCCGACGCCGACCCCGACCCCGACCCCGACGCCGACTCCGACACCCACCCCCACGCCGACTCCGACACCCACTCCAACGCCGACTCCGGCTCCGCCGGCCCCCACCGGGCTGGACGTCGAAGGCGCGGACGACACGATCGACGCCACCGAGGCAGCCGACGGCATCACGGTGACGGGTTCGGCCGAGGCGGGCAGCACGGTGACCGTGCAGATGCTCGACGGCGGCAGCTCGGTCGTCGCCACGGCCACGGCCACGGCCGACGGCTCGGGCAACTTCTCGGCCACCATCGCCTCCGGTGACGTTCCTGCCACGAACGGCGCCTACACGCTGTCGGCCACCGCCGCGAACGCCGGAGGCACCGGCACGGCGGCCACGCTGGCGATGAACCTCGCTTCCAACGCGGTGAGCGGCACTGCCGGCGCCGACACACTGGTCGCAGGGCAGGCCAGTACTGTGAATGGCGGTGACGGCGCGGACGTCATTCTTGGTGACGCCGGCGGCGGTGTGCGGAATGGCGGCTTCGACTTCTGGAACGCCACCTACGCCGCCGATGGCTTCCAAGCCGGCGCCGATATCGGCTGGAGTACCTCCTTTGGGAACACGGCTCCTGCGGGCGCGAGCGCGGACGTAGGCTTCAACAACAGCAACTTCGGAGCAGTGGACGGCAAAGTCGAGTACATCGTTCCGGGCGGTGGTGCGTTTGCCGGTGACTACAACTGGGAAACCGTCCTCGACGGAAACTCGGGAGGTGGCGGTCTCACCCAGACCGTGAACACCGAAGCCGGCGCCACCTATACCCTGGCGATCTCGGTCCTTACGTCTTCCCTGGCCACCGGAAATGCCGGCACGTCATTCGACGTCCAGTGGGACGGCAGTTCCGTCGGGTTCTACGACGCGGTCAACGACACTTGGATCGGGACCGCGCCGACTGAGTCCACGGACGGTGCCAATACCGTCCTCACCTGGACCCTGCCGGCCGCCACAACGGGCACCACTGCGCTGTCCCTGATTGCGTTCGAGGACTACAGCGCTCTCGGCGCACCGACGTCGGGTGACGGCGACGGTGTGGGTATCCAGGTCGTCGACGTCAGCCTCAGCGGCACGGCCACGGCCAACAACGACACGATCGACGGCGGTGCGGGCAACGACCTCATCTGGGGTCAGGGCGGCAACGACGCGCTGACCGGTGGCGCCGATGCCGACGTCTTCGTGTTCTCGATGGGCGAGGACAACGGCGCCGACACCATCGCCGACTTCACCGTCGGCACCGACCGGATCCAGCTCATCAACGTGGCCGACGCCGCGGGCGGTACGTCTGCGGCGGCCGGCGACGGAACGGGCGGAACCACGACCACGTCCGATGCCAACCTCGACTCGGCCGACCTGACCGACGCCGCGCAGAACATCGACGTGGCACTGACGGACAACGGCGACGGCACCGGTGTGCTGACGCTGACGTTCACCGGCACCGGCGGCTCGGCGGGCTCGGTGACGGCCACCATCACCAACTTCGCCGCTCTTCCGGGCGGGCTGGCGGGCGACGGCAGCGCCGACGCGGCCGACCTCACCGCCCTGCAGGGCGCCGGTATCCTCGACTGGACGGGTGACGGCTTCAACAGCGGCCTCGCCATCTGAGGCCCGGTGACCGAGGAGCCGGCCCCGGCCAGACGCCGGGTACGCTCCCAAACGAAAAAGCCCGCCGAAACGGCGGGCTTTTTTCATTCTCTGACGTTCGATCGGGGGCTTCGGTGCCGGGGCGGGTACGCTCCGGCCAACGGCCGGAACCCGCCGGCGCGCAGCGAAGCCGGGCTCCTCAGTGCCCGCCGCGGCTCCGGTAGGCGCCGCGCGCGAGATCGATGCCGAGCTGCTTGAGCTTGCGGTACAGGTGGGTGCGCTCCAGGCCCGTCTTCTCCGCGACGCGCGTCATGCTGCCGTGCTCGCGAGTGAGGTGGTGCTCGAAGTACACCCGCTCGAAGGCATCGCGCGCCTCTCGAAGTGGAATGTCCAGCGGCAGGTCCATGGCCGCCACGGCGCCGGGCCGGCTGTTCGGCAAGTTCGGATTCCCGTAGTGGGTCGGCTCGAGCCCGACCCCGTAGCCACCGGCGCCCATCGGCTGGCCGGACCCGGCCTGAACACCCCCTGCCGCAGGTGCATTGACGCTCACCACCTGCGACACGGCGCCCTGCCCCGTGCGCACCGGAGCGTTCGCGGCGGGGTTCACGGGCGGATACGGCCGGGTGTACATGCCGTTCGCGATCGCCGCGGGGTTCGGCGCGCGGTTGCGCTGCAGACCGGCCTCCACCGCCGACAGCAGTTTTTGCAGGGTGATGGGCTTTTCGAGGAAATCCAGCGCGCCGATGCGCGTGGCCTCCACGGCCGTATCGATCGTTGCGTGGCCCGACATCATGATCACCGGCATCGTGAGCTGGCCGTTCGTGGCCCACTCCTTGAGCAAGGTGACGCCATCGGTGTCGGGCATCCAGATGTCGAGCAGAACGAGATCGACCCTGTGCTGTTCGCGCAGGGCGCGTGCCTGGGTGGCGCTCTCGGCGAGCAGGACGGAGTGCCCTTCGTCGCCGAGGATCTCGGACAACAGCTCGCGGATCCCTATTTCGTCGTCGACTACGAGTATCTCGGCCATGCGTCGTGCTCGTGGGGTTCTGGCGTCTCCCGAGGCGGTGTGGGTCGGTCGCCTCGAGCAAGCTTGGTGAATGTAATGGTCACCTGGGCGCCCGCGACGCCGGTGACTGCTTCTGAGCCGTGCTCTGCGGCAGAGTCCGTCTCTGATGGTGCGGGCAGATTGATCGTATCAATTCTAGCCGCATGTTCATCGGCGATTTTCTTGACGATGGCGAGCCCCAGTCCCGTGCCCCTGGGTTTGCTCGTCACGTAGGGTTCGAACAATCGTCCGCTCAGTCGTGACGGGAAGCCTGGGCCGTTGTCGCGGACCACCAGCCGCACGGAGGCGGCCTCCTCCGGGCCCGGGGTGAATTCCGTGATCACGTGCACCTCGGGATCGGGTGTCTTCTCGATCGCCTCCTGCGCATTCTTGACCAGATTGTGGATCAGCTGGCGAAGCTGCGTGCGGTCCCCCATGACGGCGGGCAACGCGTCGGCCAGATGCAGTCGAGGTCGTACGATGCCGGTTCCGCCCGCCTGGTACAGACCCACGACGTCCGACACCAGCGCATTGAGATCCAGTGGTTCGAGCCGGGCGGCGGGCAGGCGCGCGTATTCACGGAACTCGTCGACCATCAGTTTCAGCGCACCCACCTGGTTGACGATGGTGGTGGCGCTGCGTTGCAGCAACTCGGAATCCTTGTCCTGCAGTTTGGGGGCGAGCTTGACCAGCAGGCGTTCGGCCGAGAGCTGGATCGGGGTGAGCGGATTCTTGATCTC
>JAUIAI010000099.1 GCA_030425615.1 Gammaproteobacteria bacterium | reverse complement strand
CCAGACGTGCGGGCCCGCCTGCTCGTGTACCGGGAAGCGGTCGTCGTCGCGGAACCTGCCGACACTGTCGGGCGGCACCTCGACCATGACATCCAGCCCGCCGGCGAGCATTTCGGCCACGCGGGTGTTCGCGTCCGTGATCGGCCGGTACACGAGCGCCTCGAGCGGCGGCGCGCCGTTCCAGTAGGCATCGTTGCGCGTGAGCACGACCTTGGCGTTGGCCTCCCACTCGGCGAAACGGTAGGCGCCGGTGCCCGCGGGGTTTCGGCCGTAGTCCTTGCCGTGTTCCCTCACCGCCGTCGGCGAGACGATGAGCCCCGTCGGATACGCGAGATTCGACAGGAAAGGGGCGTATGGTTCCTTGAGCGTGAAGACCACCGTGTGCTCGTTCTCCGCAGAGACGGTGTCCACGGCCGAGAAGAAGAACGACAACGGGAACGGGCCGGTGTCGTGTTGCGGGTGCTCCGGGTCGAGCATGCGCTCGAAGTTGAACTTCACCGCCTCGGCATTGAACGGCGAGCCGTCATGAAAGGCGACCCCCTCGCGCAGTTCGAACGTATAGGTCAGGCCGTCGTCGGACACCGTCCAGGCCTTCGCCAGACCCGGTTCGACTTCGAGCGTGCCGTCGCGGTACCGGACCAGGCCGTCGTAGAGATTCATCAGGATCCGGAAGTCGTTGACCGCGGTGACCGCATGCGGATCGAGCGACTTCGGCTCGGCGATCTGACCGACGACCAGCGCCTGGGGCGGGGTCTGGGCCGTGGCGGGGACGGCCAGCGTAAGAGCGAGGCTGCCGGCGACGGCAGCCAGGAGCTGTTTGAGCATCGGGAGTTCTCCTCTCGCGGAATCGGTGCATCGATGGTACGGGATTCCCTAATTGATTACTATCAATTATCCAAAGAATAGGATTTATTGCCCTTGATCCCGCCCGCCCCCCGGTTCCGGACGTCCCTGCCCCCGATCGACAGGCCGCGCTTCGAGGCATTGCTGGCGGGCGTCAACCAATTCGGGCACGACCCGGACACAGGCGGTCACAACCGGCCCAGCTACGGTGAGGCCGACATGGCAGCGCGCGCGTGGCTGGTGAGGACGATGGACGAGGCCGGGCTCGCGGCGCGCATGGACGCGGCCGGCAACGTGATCGGACGCTGGGGGCCGTCTCACGGACCCTGCGTCGTTGCCGGCTCCCATCTGGACACCGTGCCCGATGGCGGTCCCCTGGACGGAACGCTCGGGGTGTGCGCGGCGCTCGAGGTGGTGCTCGGCCTGCGCGCGGCCGGCTGGCGGCCGCAGCTCGCGATCGAAATCATCGCCACCGCCGAAGAGGAAGGCCGCTTCGGCGGCATGCTGGGTTCGCAGGCGGTGACGGCGACGATCGACCCGGCCTGGCTCGCGGCCGCCGCCGACACGCACGGCCGCACGCTGACGGACACACTCACCGCGGCGGGGCTGCCACCGCAGCGGCTGGGCGACGCCGCGCGCCCCGCGGGCGACGTGCTCGCATTCGTGGAGCTGCACATCGAACAGGGACCGGTGCTCGAGCACCTGGACGTCCCGATAGGCGTGGCCGACGGCATCTCCGGCGTGTGCGAACTGGAACTGACCCTGACCGGCGAGGCGAACCACTCGGGCACCACGCCGATGTCACTGCGCGCCGACGCCTTCGCCGGGCTGGCGGCGTTCGCCACCGCAATCGAGCCGATGCTCGCGGCGCACGGGACGAACGAGTCGCGGCTCACGATCGGCCGGGTCGTTCTCGAACCCGGCTTCGCGCATACGGTGCCGGGCGTGGCACGCGCCTCGCTGGTTCTGCGTGACCCCGACGCGGAGGTCATGCGCGCGCTTCGGCAGGCCTGCGAGCGCGTGCTCGGCGACGTCTGCCGCCCTCGCCGACTGGCCCACCAGATCGTCGAACGCAGCTGGCTGGATCCCGTTCGGCTGGACCCCGCGCTGGCGGACCGCATCGCGGCTCACGCCGCGAAGCTCGGCATCGGATACCACCGGATGTGCTCGGGTGCAGGGCACGACGCCCAGATCTTCCAGCGACTCTGCCCGAGCGGCCTGATCTTCGTGCCGAGTACCGGCGGCGTCAGCCACGCCCCTCACGAGCACACGTCCGGTGCCCATCTGGAGGCCGGCGTGCGCATGCTGCAGGCGGTGCTCGTCGATCTCGCGCGATGTACCGCTGCCTGAACAGACCGGTCAGAGTTCGCGCGTCATGAACAGGCTGTTCGGATCGGGCCCGTAATCGGCGAATGGCCCGCACGGCGAGAATCCGTGACTCGTATACAGCCCCTGCGCCGCCGCGAACGCCGCCATCGATCCGGTCTCCAGGCTCAGACGCCGATAGCCCCGCCGGCGCGCCTCGGCCATCAGGTGGTGCAGCATCGCGCGCCCGATGCCCCGCCCCCGCCAGGCATCCGGAGTCCGCATCGATTTGATCTCGCCGTGCCCGGCATCCAGCTCCCGCAACGCGCAACAGCCGACGACGGTGTCGTCGATGCGCGCGGTCCAGAAGGTGATGTCGGCCCGGCGCAATCCGTCGAGATCGAGCGCGTGCACGCTCTCCGGCGGCGTGATCTCGTGCATGTGGCGCAGATGCTCCTCGAGCAGGGCACGCACGGGTCCCCGGCCCGGATCGTCCGGCTGGATCGTCACCGACCCTGGAGCGGGCGACGCGGCCATCGCCGATCAGATGCCCAGCTGCCGCGCGGCGAGGTCTTTCATGATCTCCTCGGAACCGCCGCCGATCATCATGACCTTGACCTCGCGGTAGACACGCTCGCAGAGCGTGCCGCGCATGAAGCCCATGCCGCCGAGGATCTGCACGGCCTGGTCGGCGCAGAACTGCATCGCCTGCGTGGCCAGGACCTTCGCCATGCAGATGCGGGCGACGCGCTGTGCGCCGTCACCGGCCTCGTGCTCCAGCCGCCAGGTGAGGTCGTACACGAAGCTGCGCGCCGATTCGATGCGCGCGGCCATGTCGACCAGCTTGTGGCGGATGACCTGCCGCTCGGCGAGCGGCGCACCGAAGGTCTTGCGCTGGCGAGCCCAGGCCAGCGCCTCGCGCAGACAGGCCTCCGCATAGCCGATGGCCGAGGCGGACATGTAGAGGCGCTCGCTGTTGAAATTGGCCATGAAAACCTTGAAGCCCTGGTGCTCCTCGCCGACCAGATTGGCCGCGGGCACCCGCACACCGCGAAAGCGCAGGTGGGCGGTGTCGGACGACCACCAGCCCATCTTGCGCAGTTCCGTGCGCTCGAGCCCCGGCGGGTTGCCCTCCACGACCAGCGCGGAGATTCCGTTCGCGCCGCGCCCCGCCGGATCGGTACGCACGGCCACGGTGATCACGTCGGCACGCATGCCCGAGGTGATGAAGGTCTTCTCACCCTCGAGCACGTAGTCGTCACCGTCGCGGGTGGCGGTGAGCCTCAGCGCCGCGACGTCGGAACCACCGCCGGGCTCGGTCACGGCCAGGGCGGCGATGCGTTCACCGGCCAGCACCGGCGGGATGATCCTCGCCCTGAGCACCTCGTTCCCCCAGTTGAGGATCGGCGGCAGCCCGATGGTGTGGGAGTTCAGCGACGCGGCCACGCCCCCGCAGCCGGCGCGCGCGAACTCCTCGGCCTGGATCAGCCGGAAGAAGGCGTCGGCGGGCGTGCCCCCGTACGCCTCCGGGTAGCCGATGCCCAGACAGCCCACGGCCGCCGCGCGCGAATAGAGTTCGCGCGGGAACGACCCCGCTTCGTCCCAGTCGTTCGCGAACGGCGCGATCTCGCGATCGACGAACGCACGCACCGTTCGCCGGAAGGCCTCGTGCTCGGGCGTGAAGTAATGCGGCGCGGCGGGCAGGTCGAGCATGGGCCGACCGGTCAGGACAGCAGCCAGCCGCCGTCGACGTCCACGGTGGTACCGGTGACGAAATCGTTGGTGACCGTGAACAGGATGGCCTGGGCGACTTCGTCCGCGGTGCCGGGGCGTTTGATCAGATGCCCGGCGGTCATTTTCTTGTACATCTCGACCCGCTCGGCGCCCTGCGCGGCAACCATCGGCGTGTCGATGAAACCGGGCGAGACGACGTTGATGCGTCGCGGGGCGATCTCGACCGCCAGCGCACGCACCATGGCCTCGACCGCGCTGCCCACCGAGGACAGCGCGATCTGGCCTGGCTTGCACTTGCGCGCCGGCGTACCGCTCACGAGCGTGATGGCGCCGTTCTCGGGCAGGTGCCGGGCACCGAAGCGCACGACATTGGCGTAGCCCCAGAGCTTGTCGAACGAGTTCTTGTAGCCCTGCATGTCCATCTCGAGGAACGGACCGGCGGCACGGCTGCCGCCGGTGGCGGCGCTGATCAGGATGTCGTAAGGCGCGCACTCGTCCAGCAGTGCGGCCACGGCGTCGCCGTCACGGACGTCGCAGCCCTTGAACGTCACGCCGGCCGGCGGCTCGCCGGCCTTGGAAGGATCACGGCTGATCGCCACGACCGTGGCCCCGGCAGCGGCGAGCTGGCGCGTGGTGGCCAGTCCGATGCCCGACGTGCCGCCGAAGACGACGGCCTTCTTGCCCTTGAGTTCCATGTGCGGGTCTCCTGTTCGTGTGTGGGAATGCGAGGATTATGCCCACCCACCGACCGGCACTTCAAAGACCCCCCGGAAGGCCCGGCGATGCACTCCCCGCGGGAGTCCGTCACGTTCAGAGCCAGCGGGCCATCTCCTCGACGTCCTCGGGGAAGAGCTGGCCCTTCTCGGCCTGCAGGATGCGACCGTCCCGGCCGCGCACGATCGTGATCGGCAGGCCCTTGGGCTTCGGAAACGCATCGAGGAACGCATCGTCCGCCCACGCCGCGGGAAAGGTGAAACGCTTTCGCGACAGGTAGGTGCGCGCGGCTTCGGCCGTCTCGTCGATGGACAGCGCGATCATGTCGAGGCCGCGGCCGGCATGGGCCTCCCAGAATGCCTGCATATACGGGCTCTGCACCGCGCAGAACGGGCAGGTGCTCGCCCACCAGTACACGATCAGCACACGGTCAGAGGCCCCCGCGTCGTAGCGCTCGCCATCCAAGCGCGTGACGGGCGGGAGCTCCAGGGGTTGACCGATCTCGGGCATCGGACCCGCCATCCGCTCGCGCGCGGCGGCCGAGCGCCCCCGGCGCGCACCCGGGGCAGTCACGGACGGCGCCATGGGCGAGGCGCCGGCCTGACCGGCGCCGGCCACGGGGGCAGCCGCCCGGACGACCGGCGCGGCCAGTACACCGGAGACGGCCGCCAGCGTGCCGCCGAGCCAGCGTCGGCGGGAGGAATCGCGTCGGGTATCGTTCATCGAGGGTTTCCGTCGGACAACAGCACCGCGTAATGGTCGCGCTCGCGACCACTGAAGCAGCAGAAGATCACTTCACGAAGCGTCGGCGCCTGGGCAAGCGTATGGCGCACCGTGCTCACGGCGATCTTCGCCGCGGCCTCGAAAGGATAGCCGTAGACGCCGGTGCTGATGCAGGGAAAGGCGATACTGGCGAGTTCGTGTCCGGCGGCGAGCCGCAGCGCGTTCCGGTAGCAGTCCGCAAGGTACCGGGCCTCGCCATGGCCTCCCCCGTGCCAGACCGGTCCGACGGCATGAATCACGTACGAGGCCGGCAGCTCGAAGCCGGGCGTGATCCGCGCCTCGCCGGTCGGGCAGCCGCCGAGCGCCCTGCAGGCTTCGAGCAGACGCGGGCCCGCGGCGCGGTGAATCGCACCGTCCACCCCGCCCCCGCCGAGCAGGCGCGAATTCGCGGCATTGACGATGGCGTCGACCGCCAGCGTGGTGATGTCTTCGTGTACCGCTCTCAACGTCGTGGTCATGACTGCCCTCCCCGACTTTCGACGGCGCTATGATCGCCGACCCGGCGTCGCCTCGCGACCCGCCGAGCACGGAGCCGGTCATGAACCCATGACCGGCCCGAACGGCCCGCGCCTCCCGATCGGGGCTGCCGGGCCCTGGCGCCGGCCCTGACCCGTTCCAGCCCGTGACCCACGATCCGACGACAGCCGAGTACGGCGCCGAGCGCGCCGCCCGTCCCACGGTGACCGAGCACGACCTGCCGGACCCGCCCCCGCCGGGGCTGACCCGTCTGGTCGGCCGGTTCGCGCGCGCCCACCTGCCTGCCTATCTCGCGAGCGCGGTCATGCTCGCGGGCGTGGCGCTGCTGCAGGTCATGATCCCCCAGCGGGTCGGCGACGTGGTGGACGCGCTGGTCGCCGGGACGCTGGCCGATCGCGGGCTGACGACCGAACTCCTGGTGCTGACCGGCATGGGGCTGCTGATCTACGTGCTTCGCATCGGCTGGCGGCTGACGCTCTACCGCGCCGCGCATCAGCTGGGCGTCAGGCTGCGACAACGTCTTTACGACCGTCTGTGCCTGCAGGCCCCCGACTTCTTTCAGCGCCACCGGACCGGCGCGCTGATGGCACGCGCGACCAATGACATCGACGCGGTGGAGATGGCGGCCGGCGAGGCCTGCCTGGCGGGCTTCGACGGGTCCCTGACGCTGCTGCTCGTACTGGCGATGATGGCCTTCGCGGTGGATCCGCGCCTGGCGGCCGTGGCGCTGCTGCCGTTTCCCGCCATGGCGGTCGCGTTCTGGTGGATCTCCCGCCATGTGCACGAAGCCTCACGGGCGTCGCTGTCCGCCTTCTCGGATCTGAACGAGCAGGTCCAGGAGTCGATGGCGGGCGTGCGCACGCTGCGCGCCGCCGGCCTCGAACCGCAGGTCCGGGAGGTCTTCGGCACCCTGACCGGGCGGGCGGCGCAACACGGCCTGAGCGCGCTGCGCTGGGAATCCGCCTACGAGCCGGCGGTGGCATGGACGATGTCGACGGCCATGGTGCTCACGCTGGGGCTGGGCGGGCGCATGGTCTGGGTGGGCGAAATCAGCCTGGGCGAGCTCACCGCCTTCACCATGTACCTGGGACAGCTGATCTGGCCGATGTTCGCCATGGGCTGGGTCTTGTCGCTGATCGAGCGGGGGCGCGCCGGGTGGGAGCGGCTCCGCCCCGTCCTGACCGAGCCTCCGGGCATCATCGATTCCGGATTGGTCCCGAAGGTGGAGCGAGCCTCCGTCCGGCTGGAGAAGGTGACTTTCGCCTACCCCGGGCAGACACGGCCCGCGATCGACGCGCTGAGCCTCGAGATTCCCGACGACACCACTGTGGGTGTGGTGGGAGCGACCGGGGCCGGCAAGTCGACGCTGCTCGCTTTGATGATGCGCCACGCACAGCCCGAACAAGGCGTGATCCAGCTCGGTGGATCGGCTCTGGACGCCTACCGGCTCGAGGCGCTGCGCGCGGCCACGGCCTGGGTTCCTCAGGAGCCGTTCCTGTTTTCGGCGTCGCTCGCCGAGAACATCGCTCTCGCCCGCCCGGAAGCGGGCGCGAACGAGATCGAGCGGGTGGCAAGGCTGGCCGACCTGCACGACGACATCGCGCGCCTGCCCGATGGCCGGCTCGTCGTAGACCCGGCTGCCGTGCAGCTCGTTGATCGCATGGCTGACCACGATCTTCCGGCAGGCTTCCTGATATTCGGGATCCTGGTGGCGCAGGTCCTCGACGGTCTCGACTTGGGGGAAATCGCTCATGGCGCGGTCCTCAGACATAGGGATCGGTGTTGAACTGCTCGAGGTCGGTCGAGAGGTCGGTCATGACGTCGGCGAAATCCTGTTCGACCGGCT
>JAUIAI010000098.1 GCA_030425615.1 Gammaproteobacteria bacterium | reverse complement strand
CCCTGAGTCCGCCCTAATCCCGCATCCTCCCGCCGGCCCGGCCCGCGTTGGTCGTGACGCCCAACGCATCGACGGCCACCACGCCGTCCGCCATGACCATCAGCGGATTCACTTCGAACTCCACCACGTCGTCGTGGCCCGTGGCCAGCAGACTCACGCGGACGATCGCGTCGACCAGGGCATCGAGATCGCCTCGCTCCATACCGCGATACCCGGTCAACGCGGACAGGGCCCGGACCTCTCCGATCATCTCCCGGGCGGTTCCGGCTGTCACGGGAGCCATCCGCATGGACAGGTCTCCGAGCCGCTCGGCCAGACGGCCGCCCGCGCCCAGGACGACAACCGGACCCATGGCGGGATCCATGCGGTATCCGAGCAGCACCTCGGCCAGGGCCTTGAGCTGTCTCTGCACCAGCACCCCGCCCGCAACGGCGCCGGGCGACTCATCCGCCAGACGCTCGGTCATGCGCTCCACCGCCCGACCGAGTTCCGCCTCTGATCCGATGTCGAGAGTGACCGCACCGACCTCCGTCTTGTGCGAGAGACCCGGAACCGCGAGTTTGGCCACGACCGGATAGGACAGATCGTGTCGCCAGGGCGGCGAGCTCAGCAGCCGTCGCTCGACCGTCGGCAGTCCGATGGCGTCCGCCAGCCCCAGCGCGGTCGATTCGTCCAGCACACGACGGCCCGCCGCAACCGGGCCGGTGTCACGCAATGCCGGCGGTACCCTCAGGTCACGCGCGGCGGGCACCTGCCAGCGCGAGTAGGCCGCCAACGCGTCGGCGCAGGCCTCGGGCGTGCGGAAGGCCGCGATTCCCGCCCGCGCCAGCAGATCGAGTGAAGCCTGGGCATCCGGTGCCAGGAACACCGCCACCGGCTTGCGAACGCGGTGCGCGGCGTCGGAGCCTGGGGTCGTGCTGCCCAGCGCCGAACGAATGGGTTCGACCGCGAGTTCGGGCTGAAACTGTGCCGAGGTGCCCACCACCGCCACCACGGCGTCGCAGAACGGTGCGGCGATCAGTCCTTCGAGCACCGTGCGGTAGGCGCCGGCCGTGGCCGCGAGCGTGAGATCGATGACCGGCGCCGGGCGGATCGTGACCCCATGGTCAGCCATGGCGCGAACGAAGGCGTGGTCGGGCGTCGCCACCTCGACGCCGCGGGCGCCCAGACCATCCGCCACCATGGCGGCGCCGCCACCCGTGGTGCTCACGAGTGCGACCCGGAGCGGCCGCCGCGCGGGGGGCCGCAGGCCGCGAAGCAGGGGAGCGATCTCGAGCAGCGTCTCGATCATCTCCACACGGGGTATGCCGGCGTCGCGCAGCAGCGCGTCGGCCACGGCGTCCGATCCGGCGAGCGCGCCCGTGTGCGACTGCGCGAGCCGCTCGCCGACCGCCGAGCGTCCCAGCTTGAACGCGACCACGGTCTTGCCTGCCTCGAAGGCCGCACGCGCGGCGCGCGCGAGACGGGGGCCGTCGCGCACGGCTTCGAGGAACAGGAGAATGGTCCGGGTATCCGGATCGCCGACAAGGCACTCGACGATCTCCGCGACGCCGAGGTCCGCCTCGTTGCCCACTGAGACCAGATGCGAGAAACGCAGACCGCGCCCGTGCCCTCGGGAGAGTACCGCCCCGAGCATCGACCCGCTCTGCGACACGAAGGCCACGTCACCTGCCTCGCCGAGTTCGCCCTCGAGCGCCGCGTTGACCGTGAGCGCCAACCGCGAACGCGTGGAGATCACGCCGATGCTGTTGGGTCCCAGCAGGCGGACCCCGCCCTCGCGGGCGATTTGCGTGATCCGTGCCTGCTCGGCCGCGCCGGCCTCGCCCGCCTCCGCGAAACCGTCCGTGTAGACCGTGACCAGCGGCACGCCGGCACGCGCGCAGTCCGCGACCGCGTCGGCAACCGCCGCGGCGGGCACCATGACCAGTGCGTGATCGACCCGTTCGCCGATCGCGGCCACGGTCGGCCACGCGCGTTCGCCGAGCACGGTGTCACGCCTTGCATTGACCGGGAACACCCGTCCCGCGTAGCCGTGACGGCGCAGGAAGCGCAGCGGTCGGCCGGTGTTCTTGCGCGGATCGTCGGAAGCGCCGATCAGCGCGACGGATCCGGGCGCCAGCAACGCACGGGTGAGCGCGGACGGCGATGCCTCTGCCGTCATGAGTCGGCCGGGGAGCGGGGCGGCCGCTGCGAGAAGCTGCGCTCGAACACGGCCTCGGCGATCCGGTTCTTCAGGATCTCGATCGAACCGCCCGCGATCATCCAGCCCCGGCAGCGCCGCATACAGTACTCGGCCAGCGCGTCCTGGCTGTAACCCATGCCGCCCAGCACCTGCATCGCCTCGTTCGCGACCTCGAAGCCGATCTGATTGCAGTAGGCCTTGGCGATCGCGGTCTCCTCGGCCGAAGGAAAGCCGGCATCGGCGTTGACCGCGGCCCGGTAGAGGAGCAGCTGGGCCGCGTCGAGCTTGATCTTCATGTCCGCGAACTTCCACTGCAGACCCTGGAACTCGGCCAGCAGGCGCCCGAACTGACGGCGCTGCAGCGCCCACTGGCGGGCCTCTTCATAAGCGTAGCGGCCCAGGGCGAGCGACCGGGACGTATTGCCTATGCGCTCGACGTTGAAGCCCGAGATCAGCTTGCGAAACCCGCCCTCCCCCAGCAACACCCGCTCGGGCGGAACGTAGACATCTTCGAAATAGCTCTGCGCCCACTCCTCGCCGGACATGAAGCGCGTGCGCTTGCCGAAACGCACGCCCTCGTCCCGGGTGTCGATGAGCACCGCACCGATTCCGCCCACCCCCGGACCGTAGCGGACGTAGCAGACGATGACGTCGGCATACCAGGCGTGAGTGGTGAACACCTTGGAGCCGTTGACGCGGAAGCCGTCGCCATCCGGCGTGGCCGTGGTCCGCAGGTCCGTGACGGCGGACCCGGCCTCCGGCTCGCTCATGCCCACCGAGATCACGCCCTCGCCGGACAGCAGGCGTTTCAGGTAGGTCTCCTTCTGCCAGGGCGTGCCGTACTCGGCCAGGACCCGGATCGCACCGAAATTGCCCGCCTGGACGACGTCCGCACTGCGCGGACAGGCGGCCGCCACGGTCTCGATCGCGATGACGGCATCCATCAGGGTTCCGCCCTGCCCGCCGTCCGCGGCATCGATCGTGATGCCCAGAAGCCCCTGTGCGGCCATCCTGCGTGCCACGTCCCAGGGGTACTCCGGATCGTGGGCACGCGCGACGGCGTCCGGCGCGAGTTCGTTCTGCGCGAAGCGGCGCACGGCATCGCGAAATGCGGTCTGCTCGGGAGTCAGATGAAAGTCCATCGGTGTCGCATATCTGGTGGTGGGTTAGTCCGGCCGCAGGGGCGTGAGTGTCCGCCCGGGGACGCGGGCGCGTGGCCGCCCACCGGGGCAGTTGACGGATTCAGGCACCGGGCACATTCGTGAACCCGCGCCAGAGCGACGTTCGACGTGTGGCCGCCTCCATGAAGAGATCGAGGTCGTTGCCGGCAAGCAGCAGCCGGTAGCCTTTCCCGACCCATCCGCGAAGCAGCTCCGGATCGCCGATGCCGCCCAGCCCTGCGTGGCGACCGTGGCGACGCGCCGCCTCGGCGACGTGTGCCAGCGCGTCACGCACGGCCGGCGCGCGGTAGTCTCCCGCGTGACCCATCTCGACGGACAGATCCGACGCTCCCACGAACAACGCGTCCACGCCGGGAACGGCCGCGATGGCCTCGGCCGCCTGCACGGCTGCCGCAGACTCGATCATCACGATCACCGACGTCAGCGCGTTCAGTCTCGAGGTGGCCTCTTCGAGCGGGGGCTTTCGCCAGCCGAGTTGCGGGAACACGGCCGGCACGCCGCGGATGCCGTCGGGCGCGAACCGTGCCGCCCGCGCACACTCGGCGGCCTGCCCCGCGTCGTCGACGTGCGGGAAGATCAGCCCGAGGGCGCCGTTGGTGAGCGCGCGGTTCGCGTGGAAGGCCTCGTGGCCCGCCACGCGGACCACCGGCGTGACGCCCGAGCGCAGTGCCGCGAGCGCGATCTCGCTCGCGGTGTCGAAAGCCATGGGGCCGTGTTCGAGATCGATGAACAACCAGTCGAAGCCCGCGCAGGCGGCGATCTCGGCCACCGCCGCCGTTCGTGCCAGCCGCACACTGAGCCCGAGTGCGAGCTCACCGGAGTCCAGCCGGCTCATCAGCGCATTGCGTTCCGGCGCGCCCGACATGATCAGCCCCGCCAGCGCAGCAGATGGCGTTCCAGCCGTTTGAGCCCTTCGTTGACGAGCCCGCCGACCAGCGCGAGCATGACCAGGCCGGCGAACACGCCGGCGGTGTCGAACAACGCCGACGACTGTGCGATCAGGAAGCCCATGCCCCGGTTCGACGACATGAACTCACCCACCACCGCACCGATCAGGGCATAGGGCACCGACACCTTGAGCCCGGTGAGCACCCAGGCCGCCGCGGACGGCGCGATCACGTGACGCAGCAGCGCCCACTCGCCGGCACCCATGATGCGGGCACCATGGATGTGGATCGGGTTGACGTCGCGCACGCCCGAGTACGTGTTGAGGAACACGAGGAAGAAGACGATCACCGCGCTCATCGCCACCTTGGACTCGATGCCGATACCGAACCACATGATGAACAGGGGGGCCAGCGCGATCTTGGGCAGACAGTAGATCGCCGTGATGTACGGGTCGAACACCGCACCGACCCGCTGATAGCGGCCGAACACGAAGCCGGTGGCAAAGCCGAGGATCGCGCCGATGACGAAACCGAGAACGGTTGCGTAGAGCGTGGTCCCGAGATGGATGAACAGCTCGCCGCGTGAGATCCAGTCCACCAGCTTGGCCGCCACCGCGCTCGGCGAGCTCACGAAGAAAGGATCGATCAGCCAGCCCGAGGCGATCTCCCAGAAAGCGATGAACGCCACCCCGACGCCCACCTGGGCGATTCGCTGGATGCGCTTCTCGCGAACCGCCTTGAGCTCCTCCTCCTCGACGATGCGGCTCGTTCTGGCGGGCAGCGACTCGGCCGATTCGTAGCTGTTCACAGCGCCTCTCCCTTCTTGATCTCGGGCTCGAGCGCCTGCCAGATACGCTCGTAAGTCTGCTGGAACCCGGCGGTGAAACGATCCTTGAAGACGTCACGGGGGCGTGGCAGCGTGATCGTCTCCTCCAGTTTGACCCGGCCGGGCCGGCCGGTGAAAACGATCACGCGGTCGGCCAGGGCGATCGCCTCGGCCAGGTCGTGGGTGACGAACACGACGGTCTTCTTCGTTCGCTCCCAGATCTCGAGCAGCTCGTTCTGCATGACCAGCTTGAGCTGGGCGTCCAGGGCACCGAACGGCTCGTCCATCAACAGCGTGCCGGGGTCGTAGGCCAGGACCTGCGCGAGCGCCACCCGCTTGCGCATGCCACCCGAAAGCTCGTTGGGGAAGTGACGCGCGAACGTCGACAGGTTGACCGTGGAGAGCAGCTCGTCGCTGCGGCGACGGGCTTCGGCCTTGCCCACCCCGCGCAGGATGAGCGGCAGCATGACGTTGTCCTCGGCCGAGCGCCAGGGCAGCAGCCCGTCTGCCTGCGTCATGTAGCCGACGGCGCGGTTCGGACCCGAGACCACCCGCCCGTCGTGTTCGATGGAACCGGACGTGGGCTCGAGAATGCCGGCGATCATGTTCAGCAGCGTGGACTTGCCGCACCCGGACGGTCCCACGAAGGCAACGAATTCGCCGGTCTCGATGTTCAGCGAGAGTTCGTCCAGCGCGACCACCTCGCGGCCGCGCCGGACGAACAGCTTCGAGACGCTCTCTACGACGATCGACAAGGTGTCCCGACCTCAGATCGACTCGAGCGCCTTGCGCGCGAAGCGCAGGTCGAATGCCTTCTCGAACGTGTAGTCGTCGGGCACGGGATTCTGCCCGGCGTCCTTCAGTGCCTCCTGCAGGAAACGGACATTGATGTCGAACTGCTCCTGCGTGGGCACGGGTGTCTTCATGTAGATGTTGATGTTGTTCCTGAACGAAGTCTCGAACAACTCGTCGTCCATGGCCGAGAACCAGCCCCGCGCCCAGGTCTTGAACGCGTCACGGTCCTCGTGGATCGCCTTGAGCGCGAGCGCGATGCCCTTGCAGTAGGCGGTGAGCTCGTCCGGCTTGTTCTTCGCGGTCTCCGCGGTGATGCTCGCGCAGATGTAGAGGAAGTTGGACAGGTCCGGCGGGGGGTTGTTCGCCATGTTGAACAGATAGGTGGCCCCGGCCTTGGAGACCGCGAGGTCCGACGTCGGCGAGGACAGGCAGAAGCCGTCGATCTGGTCCTGCTGCATGGCCGCGATCATCGCCGAGCCGCCGCGGATGGGCACCAGCGTGGCGTCGCGGGTCGGATCGGCGCCCGCCAGGCGCAGGAAGTGGCGCAGCAGCTGGTCCGGGCCGCCGCCGGGCCCCGTGGTGCCCATGCGCAGCCCCTTGAGCACCGCGGCCTTCGCCTCCACGGGCGAGTCCTCGGTGACCCCCGCCTTGTCCGCGAACTCCTTGCGGACCACCACGTTGCTCGCGAACTTGTTGACGAAGCCCGCCATGATCGCCACGGGCTTGCCGAGGATCTGCACCCGCATGTTCTGCTGCGGTGCGCCCAGCAGGATGTCCGCGGCACCGCCCAGCAGCGCGTCGTGATTGACGCCGCGCTCGGTGGCCGCCATGGACACGTTCAGGCCGGCCTTCTCGAAATGCTTCGCGCCGATCGCGAAATCCTCGGCCGCCCAGAGCCACGACCGCGACGTGGAACGCAGCGTGGTCGTGTTCATCGAAGCCGCCATGGCCGGGGCGACGCCCAGGCCGACGACGGCACCGAATCCCTGCAGGGCGGCCATGCCGCCGAGGCCTGCCGTCACACGGACGACTTCGCGGCGCGATGCGCGCACGCCGATGGAACGTTTCATCGTGGGTCTCCTCGTTGTGGACTGCCCGGCGCCCGCCTGCCACCCGGCGGGCCCGGCCTGCGGGGATCATGGCACGATCGATACATCCCGGCAACACGACGGGGCGGCAGGGGGCCGCGGCGCGCTCCCGGACCGCCGCGATCGTCCCGTCGTGGGCGCTCAGCGCGCCGTATAGCCGCCGTCGACCGCCCAGACCTGCCCGGTGACGAAGGCCGCCGCATCGCTCAGCACGAAGCGCAGCACCTGCGCAACCTCCTCGGGCGAGCCGAACCGGCCGAGGGGAACGGCCTGCAACAGCGCATCGCGAAGCTGCGGATCGGCGCGCGCGGCCGCCGTCATCGGGGTTTCGACCGGCCCGGGTGCCACCGCGTTCACGCGCACACCCGCCGGCGCCAGTTCCAGGGCGAGCGCGCGCACGAGCCCGTGCAGGGCCGCCTTCGAGGCCGCATAGGCGGCGGCTCTCGGGTGCCCGACCAGACCGATCTGACTCGAGACGACGGCGATGGCGCCCGCGCCGGCCGCACGCATGACCGCGCCGCATTCCCGGGCGAGCACGAAGCCCGCGGTGAGGTTCGTGTCGAGCACGCGCCGCCACCGGGCGTCGTCGGTCTCGAGTCCCCCGGCGCGTTCGAACACTCCCGCACAACCGGCCAGGAGATCGACACCGTCCAGGCGCGCGATGGCCGCATGAGCGAGGCCAGTGGCAGTGTCCGGGTCGGAGAGGTCGCCGCTGAGCACTGCCGCCGACCGGCCCGCCATGCCGTCCGTG
>JAUIAI010000097.1 GCA_030425615.1 Gammaproteobacteria bacterium | reverse complement strand
CGAGCAGCGAGACGACATCGGCGACGGCGTGGTGTTGATCACGCTCGATCGCCCCGACCGACGCAACGCCGTCGACCACGAGACGCTGCTCGCGCTCTTGGACGCGCAACGGCGACACGCCGACGCCCGCGTCGTCGTGCTGACCGGCGCACCGCCCGCCTTCTGCGCCGGCGCCGACCTGCAGGGTGTTCGCGAGGACGTCTTCTCGGCCGACCTCCGACGTGTCTTGCAGGGGTTCACGGAGATGGCGTGCCCGGTCGTCGCGTCGATCGACGGGCCGGCGCTCGGCGCCGGCGCCCACGCCGACCATCGCGATCACCGCCGCCACGCCGATGATGATGCCCAGCGTGGTCAGGATCGTACGCAGCAGGTTCGCACGCAGTGATTCGAGTGCCGTGCGCAGGGTGTCGAGCAGGGTCATGCCCGTGCCACCGCAGGTTCGCCGCTGTTCTGCGCGAGCGCATCGGCTGCGCGTCCCGGGGCGGCGTGACGCTCGTCGTCGGTCAGACGCCCGTCGCGGAACCTGAGGACGCGGTCCGCGTATTGCGCCACCTCCGGGTCGTGGGTCACGACGATGACGGTGATGCCTCGGTCGTTGAGCGTCTGGAACAGCGCCAGGATCTCGAGCCCGGTTCGGGTATCGAGTGCCCCGGTGGGCTCGTCGGCCAGCAGCAGCACGGGGTCGTTGACGAGCGCCCGCGCAATGGCCACACGCTGCATCTGGCCGCCCGAGAGCTGGGCGGGCACGTGATCCATGCGGTCCGCCAGCCCGACGGCGTCGAGCGCCTTGCGGGCGCGCGCGCGCCGTTCGGCCGGCGGCACGCGGCCGTACTGCAGCGGCAATTCGACGTTGGCGAGGGCCGAAGAGCGCGGCAGCAGGTTGAACGCCTGGAAGACGAAGCCGATCTTCCGGTTGCGTATCCGCGCCAGGGTGTCGTGGTCGAGTCCCGCGACGTCCTGGCCGTCGAGTGCATAGCGTCCGACCGTCGGACTGTCCAGGCAGCCGAGCAGGTGCATGCAGGTGGACTTGCCGCTACCGGACGGCCCCATGATGGCGACGAACGATCCGGCCTCGATCTCGATGCTGAGATCGACGAGCGCATGCACGGTCTGGCTGCCGACGATGAAGTCTCGACCCAGGCCCTGGGTGCGGATGATGGTGGGCATGCGGGAGACGGTCGTCAGAAGCCGAACGGCCGGGTCGTCGAGGCCCGGGCTGCGCCGCGCTCGACACCGACGATCACCGCGTCGCCGTCGGCGAGTTCGCCGCGCACGAGCTCGCTCACCGATCCGTCGGTCAGCCCGATCGTGACCGGGACCGCGCTCGGCTTCCCATCCGCCGCGACGACCCAGACGCGACCCCGGGTCACCGGATTGGCGGCGCGTCCGGCGACCAGGCGGCGGTAGACGGCCTTCTGTTCGTCGTTGAGCACGGCCTCGATCCGTGGCCGGGCCTGGGCGCGGAGCGCCTGCGCCTGCGCGCGCAGTTCTTCGGCGGGAGTCCCGGATTCGCGCAGGGCCCGCAACCGCTGCCCGGTCTCGATCATGACGTCGCGCACCTGCTGCTGCTGGTCTTCCGAAAGGCCGAGTTGTTCCGTGAGCTCGGCGAGCATGGCCTGGAGCCGTTCCCGTCCCGTCTGTGCGTTGCCGTTGGCCGGCGCGTCGCCACTGGCCGAGCCCGCGCCGCCAGCGGCGGCATCGTCGTCGGGCAGCACGCCCGGCGGCTTGAAGCGCAGGGCCGCGTTCGGAACCCTGAGCACGTCCTTGCGTTCGCCCACGATCACCGTCACATTGGCGGTCATGCCCGGCAGCAGCGCGAGATCGGGGTTGTCCACGGCGACCACGACGGTATAGGTCACCACGTTCTGGACTTCCGTGGGGGCCTTGCGCACCTGGCTCACCGTGCCCCGGAAGCTCCGCGCCGGAAAGGCGTCCACGGTGAAGCTCACCGCCTGACCTTCGGTCACCCGCCCGATGTCGGCCTCGTCGACGCTGGCCTCGACCTGCATCTGACGCAGATCGCGGGCGATCTCGAACAGCACCGGCGCCTGCAGGCTGGCGGCCACCGTCTGGCCGACGTCGACATTGCGGCTGATCACCACGCCGTCCACGGGTGAGACGATGGCCGTGCGACGGACGTCGAGTTCACGGCTCTTGAGCGCGACCTCGCGGGCCATGACCTGTGCGCGTGCATTCTCGATCTGTGCCCGCTGGCGGCTGAGCGCGGCCCGTGCGGCGGCGAGCCTGGCGCGCGACTGGTCGCGGGCCGCGACGGCCTCGTCGACCGTGCTCTGGGAGGCGATCTGGCGGCGCAGCAGGGCCTGCTTGCGGGCGAGGTCCTGCTCGGCGTTGGTGAGCGCCGCCTGGGCACTGGTGATCTCCGCGGTGACCTCGTTGAGCGCGGCCTGCTGGACGGCCAGCGCGGCGCGGGCGACCTCGACCTCTGCCCGCGACTCGTCGACCCGGGCCGAGAAGGTCTCCGGATCGAGCCGTGCGATCAGCTCGCCGGCGGTGACCGTGGAGTTGAAGTCGGCCCGCAGCTCGGCGATGGTGCCTGAAACCTGCGAGCCCACCTGGACCGTGATGACCGGGCTGAGCTTGCCCGTGGACGCGATGCTGCTGGCGATGGCGCCGCGTTCGACCTTGGCCGTGCGGTACGCGACATCGTCCTGGCCCGTGCCGGAGATCCGTTCGAATCCCCAGTAGGCCAGCGCGAGGAGCGCGACAACGATCAGCAGCGGCAGAAGCTTGGAACGCATGGGCGCAATCGCAGGTGAGCCAACAGACCGCCGCGCGAGCGGCTGACCGTGCGTCAGGCGTACCGCCTACGGGCACGGGCCGGAAATCGACGGCAACATAGCATGTGGGAGCGCGCCGGTTCTGCTTCCGGACAAAACTTTACGCCGGCATCGGGCGGGTCCGGCCGCCTGTCGCCCCGGTTGCCGGCTCCACACTCGCTGCCGGCCCACACGCCGCCGGCCCACCAGCCCGAGTCAGAAATGCCCGCTGCCCAGGATCCCGCCGATGTCTCTCGCCTGATCGCGCTCGGCGTGGCCGTACGCGATCACCTGCTGCGCTCCCGCGATCTCGAGAACGATGCCCGGGCCACGGGCGAGCAGGCCGGCGACACGATCTTCGCGCTCGACCGCAAGGTGGAGCCGGTCGTGCTCGCCGTGCTCGGCCGCTGGCCGGCCACGCGCCTGCCGCTGCTGCTGGTCGCCGAGGGCTTCGGCGACGACGGACGGGTGGTGATCGGCGGGCCGGGCGAGCCGCGTTTCGCGCTCCTGCTCGATCCGATCGACGGCACCCGCGGTCTCATGATGGACAAGCGTGCGGCATGGTCCCTCGCGGCGATGGCGCCTCTGCGCGACGACGGAAGCGCGCATCTGGCCGACGCCCTGGCTGCTGCGATGGTGGAAATCCCCGCCAGCAAGCAGACACTAGCCGACGTCTTCGGCGCCACGGCCGCGGGCCGGCTGCTGGCCTGGCGGGAGAACCTGCAAACCGGCGCACGAGCGCCGCTGACCGTGAAACCGAGCACCGCGCGCACCCTCGAACACGGCTTCGGGCACGTGGCCAGCTTCTTCCCGGGCACCAAGGCGCTGGCCGCCGATCTCATGGAGCACATCGCCGCGGCGGCGTTCGGTCACGATGCTCCCGGCTTCGCGCCGGTGTTCGACGACCAGTACCTGTCCACGGGCGGTCAGATGGTGGAACTGATCGCGGGACATGACCGTTTCTGCTGCGATCTGCGGCCCTTCTTCGACCGGATCGTGCGCGCGAAGGCGGGTGGTTCGGGTACCACCGGTCTGCACTGCCACCCGTATGACGTCGCCGGTGCACTCGTGGCGCGCCAGGCCGGCGTGCTCATCACGGACGGTCTCGGCCGTCCGCTGGACGCACCGTTCGATGTGTTCGCCGGCGTGCACTGGTGCGGCTATGCGAACGAGGCGATTCGCGTGCTGGTGGAGCCGGCGATTCACCAGTGGCTACGGAACCACGGTGTGTCGGTCTGAGTGCCGCCCCATGCGATCACCCGAAGCGGGCTGCCGCCTCCTGAACCGTCTGCCCCACGGCAATCCCCGCGCGCCCAGCGGCTTCATTGACCGCCGACACGATTCCGTGGGCCCAGATGTCGGCCGCATCACCAATGCGGCCTGTGTCGTGTGACACCGCCACGCCCGGCACGCCCGCCCGGTCGAGCATGTCCAGGCCGGCGATGCCTGCGCGGTGCTTGCCGATGCCGGCGTCGCTGAAGAATGCGCACGTCAGGGGCTGCGCCAGCGCGAACTCGGCCGAGCTGGTGCCGCCGTGCGAGCTGGAGACGGCGATGGCCCCCGCGTCACCCGCGTCGAGCTTGGTGATCGTGTCGGTGAGGATCACAGGCTTGCCGCCGATGTGTGCGACTGTCCGTTTCAGCACGGGTTCAGCCCGCACCAGCGCGCGATGAGCAACGCGTAGACGGCGGCCACCTGCTGCATGCTGGCGATGGACACCCATTCGTCGATGCCGTGGATGTCGGCGCCCTGCGGTCCGTAGCAGGTCGAGGGCATGTCGCCGTAGAGGTGGAAGAACTCCACGTCGGTGGTGCCCGTGAACGCCGCGAACTCCGGCTCGGCGCCGACGATGGCCCGGTGGCTGTCGACCAGCTCGCGAATGATCGGCTGCTGGGTGTCCACGACCAGGCCATCGGCCTGGAAGCCCTCGTAGACGATCTCGTAACGTACCGAGTCGCGTGCCGGGTGGCGGGCGTGCGCCGCGGCGAGCCGGCGCTCGACCTCGGCGCGTACCTCGGCCGGTGTCACGCCCGGGTAGAAGCCCAGACGGAGATCGGCGCGCGCGTGGGTGGCCACCGAGGACGCCCACTCACCGCCGCGCAGCTTGCCCAGGTTGAAGTTCACCGGGTGGGCGAAGTCCCTGTAGACCGGGTGCCGGTTCTCCGGCCGGTTCCACTCGGCCTCGAGTTCGCGCAGTTCGTCCACCAGAACCTGGGCGAAACGGATGGCGTCCGTGCCCTCGTGCGCATAGGCTGCGTGCACCGGAAAGCCGTGCACCTCCAGCGCCAGCCACATGACGCCCATCTGGGCGCTCATGATGCCCTTGGTGGGTTCCGGGATGAGCGCCGCATCGGCCGTGTAGCCGTGCACCAGGCAGGCGAGTGCGCCGTTGCCCGTGCATTCCTCTTCGATCACCGACTGCAGCAGCACCTTGGCGGCCGGTTCGTAGCCGAGGTCGGCCAGCGCCTGCATGGCGGTGACGCAGGCGATGATGCCCGCCTTCATGTCCGCGCTGCCGCGGCCGTAGAGCCGGTCGCCGTCCCGCCAGGGGGTGAACGGCGGTTTCGTCCAGAGCGCTTCGGCTCCGACGGGCACGACGTCGATGTGCCCGTTCAGGATCAGCGAGCGGCCCCGTGTCGGCCCCTTGGGTCGGTGGGTCGCCACCACGTTGGGACGGCCGTCATAGGAAACGATCGAGGGCGACCACGCCGGATGCTCCCGGACCCGGGCCTCGTCGATGAGAAAGGTCTCGACGTCCAGACCGAGCCCGGTGTAAGTGGCGCGCATCCGTTCCTGAGCACCGGCCTCGTGTCCCAGCAGCGAGCCCTCGGCGATCAGGGCGCTGAGCCGCTCGACCGCTTCGTCCTCGCGCGCCGAAACGGCCTCGATGATCTGGGATTCGGTGACGGGAAGCGCGGGCGCGGGTGCATTCATGGTCGGGTCTCCGGTAATCTTGTGTCGTGTCCCACAAGGAACACGATACTCCAGACGAGAGGAGGAGGACCATGGGCGGGCGCCTGCGATTCGGCATCTTTGATCAGTCCGAGCAACCGGGCGATCTGAGCACGACGGAACTCTATGCGAGCCGGCTCGCCCTGGCCGAACTGGCCGAGCGCCTGGGTTTTGACCGATACCACAAGTCCGAGCATCACCTGACGCCCCTGGACCACGCGCCGTCGATCGGGTTGTTCCTGTCTGCCGTGGCCCAACGCACGAAGACCATGCGGCTGGGCTCGCTCTGCCACCTGCTTCCTTTCTACCATCCGCTGCGGCTCTACGAGGAGATCTGCATGCTGGATGCGCTCAGCGAGGGTCGCTTCGAGTTCGGCTTCGGCAAGGGCATCAGCATTCCCGAGCACCGGCTCTGGGGTCTGGACCCGGACGAAGCCGTCGCCCGCACCGAAGAAACCATGGCTCTGTTGCTCGCCGCGTTTGCGAGCGGGGACGAGCTCTCCTTCGCGGGCCGGTTCCACACATTCGAGAACGTGCCCCTGCAGCTGCGACCGGTGCAACGGCCCCATCCGCCCCTCTGGCGCCCCGGCCGCCTCGAGGTGGCGGCCGCGATGGGCGTGAGCACGATCGTCGGCGGGCCGATCGCTGCCGTGCGCGATTCCATCGCACGTTACCGGTCACTGCAGGGCCCGCCGGCCGGCGGACACTCCCCGGAGATCGGTGTGCTGCGCCGCTTCGTCGTGGCGCCCTCCGACGAGGAGGCCCTGACGCTCGGGCGTCGCGCCTGGGCCCGTCTCACGCACGATCTGGGCATGTTGTTCCGTGCCTATGACCTGCCCATCCCGAACGATCCGACCGTCGGCGGTGACTTCGACCGCGCACTCGAGGTTCAGGCGGCAGTGGTCGGCAGCCCCGCAACCGTAAGGGCCCATCTCGAAGCACTCACCGAGGGGGGCGATGTCGAATACGTGGTCGGCTGCTTCGCGTTCGGCGATCTTTCCCATGAACAGATCGAGCGCTCGATGACCCTGTTCGGCGAGCAGGTCATGGCGCCGATGATGACGGCTTGTGCCGCGTGAGCGTGCGCTGTCGCCCCGAACCCCGTTTCCCGACAAGGAGCGTGACATGACTTCGCAATCAACCCACTGCGGCCGTGCGCATCGGTGGCTGGGCGCACTCGCCGCGTGTCTGCTCGTGACGTCCTCCGCGCTGGCTGCGCGCTTCGAGCACCCCTCCGGCCTCGGGTTCGACTATCCGGGCAACTGGCAGCTGCAGTCCCAGGAGGACCTCCTTATCCTGTCGCCGCCGGATGCACGGGGCGGCCAGGACCAGGAGCTGATTCTCGTGGGAGGAGAGAACCTGGGTGGGATCACCCGGGTCGATGATCCCCGCCTCCTGCAGTGGTTCGATCAGCAGATGCAGTCGCTGCTCGGGCCGGTCCGTCGCGGCGGGTTTCAGTCCCTGGGCGGCTCGGGAGCGCGCATCGACTACTCGGCCGGACAGGCGACACACGTCGTGCGCTATCGCTTCAAGGGGCCGCTGGGCGTGTTCGTCGTGCACGTCAATTCGTCGGCGGGCAATGCGCGGGTCGCGGACCAGGTCTTCGCGAGTCTGGGTGGGGAACTGGCGCGCGACCCGAATCTCGTGGGTCTCTGGACGCGAACCAGCACGAGCGGCACCGACATCACCTACACGGGCGGGGGCAGCGGCAGTTTCGTGGCCAGCGAGACCCGCAAGGCCTACCGTTTCGCCGCCGACGGACAGGTTCTCTATTCGGCGAGCTCCACGATCTTCGGACAGGTTTCGGGCGCCGGCGCGAACAGCACGTTGCTGGGGGAGGGCGATCCGAATGTCGACCGGGGGGAATACGTGGCCAACGGAGAGACGCTCTGGATTCTCTGGGCCGACGGTGCCTGGTCGGAGTGGCAGTACCGCGTCTTCCAGACTCACGACGGCGGCATCGCGCTGAAACTGACCACACCGGGAAGCAAGAAGCCGAT
>JAUIAI010000096.1 GCA_030425615.1 Gammaproteobacteria bacterium | reverse complement strand
GTTGCTCGGCGCCGAAGGCATCCGGAGGGCGGTCAAGACCGGGCAATCGACGGATCAATGGCTCGATATCGTCGAGGGCGCGGTGAAGCGCGGGATCGATCTGACCGGGCGGTTGCTCAGGTACTCGCAAGCGCCGCGCTTCGAACCGCGCCCACTGAGGGGAGCCGCTTTCCTGGAGGGGGTCGACCTGTCGGGCGCCGTCTCGGAAGGGCGGGAGGTCATCCGGCACGCCGACGACGTCGCGTTCGACGCGGACGGGACGCAGCTCGGCATCGCGATCGTCGAGCTGGTCCGCAATGCGGATGCCGCGATGAAGGACAGACCCGACCCGGTCCGGCTGGCGCTCGCGGCCGCGGGGGACTGGATCGAAATCACGGTGACCGATACGGGCAGCGGCATTCCGGAAACGCTCGAGGGGCGCCCGACAGAGCCGTTCGTCACCGGTGACCCGGTCAGGCGGTTCGGTCTCGGGCTGGCCCTGGCCGCGCAGATCGCCCAGCATCACCAGGGCGAACTGGGCCACCGGCCCGGGCCGTCGGGCGGCACGGTGGCCATCCTTCGGTTTCCCAGGTCGACCGGCGCGCCACGGGAAGTCGACCTGCCGGCACGGGCGGAAGGCGAGCGGGCGCCCGGACCAACCCGGGATCAGGGCCGGTAGCCGAAGCCGGTCCGGCCGGCGCCGCGCATGGGCGCGGCCATCGCGGCGAACTCGCACAGCATGCGGCGGGTGTCCCGGGGGTCGATGATCTCCTCGATTCCGAACGCTTCGGCGGTGCGGATGGGCGACTGGAACTTCGCGAGACGGGCCTCGATCTCGGCTCGGGTGCGATCCGGGTCGTCCGACGCCTCGATATCGCGCCGGTACGCGGCCTGCACGCCACCGGCGATGGGCAGCGAGCCCCACTGGGCGGAGGGCCACGCATAGCGGACGAACGCCTCGCTGCCGTTGCGCTGGGTGAGCGCCGCCATGCCGAAGGCTTTGCGGATCATGATCGCGCACCACGGCGTCCTGTTCTGGCGGATGGCCACCAGAGCCTGGCTGCCGGCACGCATGATCCCCGACTGCTCGGCCTGGGTGCCGATCAGGAAGCCCGGGATGTCGACGAAGTGCACGACGGGCAGGTGAAACGTCTGGGCGAGGTCCGTGAGCCGGACCGCCTTGCGGCAGGCGTCCGCGGTCCACGCCCCACCGTAGTGATAGGGGTCGCTGGCCAGCACCGCCACCGGCCAGCCGTCCAGGCGGGCGAGCGCGGTCACTACCGACTTGCCCCAGCCGCGACCCGTCTCGAACACGCTGCCCACGTCGAAGACCGCGTCCAGGATCGGTCTGATCTTGTAGACCTGGCGCTCGTTGCGCGGAATGGCAGAGATCAGCCTCTCCTCGCGGCGCCCCACCGGATCGTCGCACGGCGCCCGCCCGGGGGCCTCGTGCACGGAGGAGGGCAGATAGGAGAGGAAACTCCGGGCGCGTGCAAAGGCCTCTGCCTCCTCGGCGACCCGGTCGTCGATCGTGCCGTTGGCTGCGTGGATCGAGGCACCACCGAGCGTTTCCTTGTCGACCTGCTCGCCGGTTCGCTCGACCACGGGCGGGCCGGCGGCGAACAACTGCGAGGTGCCGGTGACCATCTGCGAATAGTGGCTGGCGCAGACGCGGGCCGCGCCCATGCCGGCCACCGAGCCCAGCCCCAGTGCCACCACCGGAATCTCGGCCAAGGCGTCGGCCATGGCCGTGAACTGCGGAACGTCCGGGAGATAGGTCCGCCCCTGGGTCTCCAGGTGCTTGACCGAGCCGCCACCGCCAGTGCCGTCCACGAGCCGCACGAGCGGGAGGCGCCAGCGCCGCGCGAAGGTCTCGGCGAACACGAACTTGTCGCGCAGACCACCGTCGTTGGCCCCGCCGCGCACGGTGAAGTCGTCGCCCGTCACGAACACCTGCCGACCCCCGATACGGGCCAGTCCGCAGACGACGTTCGTCGGCAGCAGGTGGCGCAGCGCACCGGCCTCGTCGTACTCGGGTACCCCCGTGATCGAGCCGAACTCCTGGAACGAACCCTCGTCGACGAGCAGATCGATGCGCTCGCGCACGGTCAGCCGGCCGTTGGCGCGGTGACGGGCGACACGTTCCGCGCCACCGAGTTCCGCTGCCATGGCGCGCCGTCGCGCGATGTCGTCGAGTTCGGGTTGCCAGCTCATGGGGTCTCCTCTTCGGGTGGCGCTTATCATACGAGAGCGCCCCCGCGTGTCGCGGCGGGCGCCCGCCGGACCGAACGAATTGCAGGGGAGACCGTCTTGCCGAACTTCGCCGCCAACCTGTCCATGATGTACACCGAGTGGCCGTTCCTCGAGCGCTACGGTGCGGCCGCCGAGGACGGCTTCGCAGGGGTGGAGTGCCTGTTCCCCTACGAAGCACCCGCCGACGAGGTGGCCGGTGCCGCCCGCGCCGCGGGAGTCAGGCAGGCGCTGTTCAACTCGCCCCCCGGCGACTGGGCTGCCGGCGAGAAGGGGCTCGCGAGCCTGCCGGGACGCGAGACCGAGTTCCTGGCCGGCGTGGACAAGGCCATCGGGTATGCGAAGGCGCTGGGATGTCCGAACGTTCACCTGATGGCCGGTCTGATCGGTCCGGGCGGCGACCGCGCCGCACATCGCGCGACTTATGTCGCGAACCTGCGCAACGCGGCGCGCAAGCTCGCGCAAGAGGGGCTGAACGCGCTCATCGAGCCGATCAATCCCCGCGACATTCCCGGGTTCTTCCTCAACACCCAGGGCGAGGCCCATCAGATCATCGCCGAAGTCGGCGAACCCAACCTGCTGGTGCAGATGGATCTCTACCACTGCCAGATCGTGGAAGGCGATCTGGCCGTGCGTCTGCGCTCGGGCATCGAGCGGGTCGGGCACTTCCAGATCGCCGGCGTGCCGGACCGTCACGAGCCCGATGCGGGTGAGGTCAATTTCCCCTACCTGTTCGATCTGATCGATTCTCTCGGGTTCCAGGGCTGGATCGGGTGCGAGTACCGGCCGGCCGCCGGCACGCGCGAAGGGCTCGGCTGGTTGCATCGATACCGGGCGGCGCGCGAGGCCTGAGCGCTGCGCTCGGCTTGCTCCGGCGGCCTCCGGTTCGGGCACAATAGCGGGTTTTGCGCATCATGACTGCCAACGACGCCTCCGCCGGAATGCTGGAATCCCGGATCTCCTCGCTGCCGCTGCTCGGGCGCGGCAAGGTGCGCGATCTCTACGCCGTGGGGGACGACCGCCTGCTGATGGTCGCCACGGACCGCCTTTCGGCCTTCGACGTCATCATGGCCGAGCCCATTCCCGGCAAGGGCGAGATCCTCACGCGCATGGCCCTGTTCTGGTTCGACAGGCTGCGCGGCGTGGTGCCGGACCACCTTACCGGCGTGGATCCGGAAGCCGTGGTGGCGCCCGATGAACGCGATCAGGTCCGCGGCCGCGGCATGGTGGTGCGCCGGCTCCGGCCGCTGCCCGTGGAGGCGGTGGTGCGGGGCTATCTCATCGGCTCGGGCTGGGCCGACTACCAACGCTCCGGGTCGGTCTGCGGCGTCTCGCTGCCGGCGGGCCTGCGTCAGGCCGACAGGCTGCCGGAGCCCATCTTCACGCCGGCCACCAAGGCGGAGTTCGGCGAACACGACGAGAACATCCCGTTCGAGGCCATGGCGGACACGATCGGCGGGGATCTCGCCCGCCGGGTGCGCGAGGCGAGCCTCGCGCTCTATGCCAGGGCCGCCGCCCACGCGCGTTCTCGCGGCATCATCATCGCCGACACGAAGTTCGAGTTCGGTCTCGACGATGACGACACGCTCACGTTGATGGACGAAGTGCTGACGCCGGATTCCTCCCGATTCTGGCCTGCCGCGAGCTGGCAGCCCGGCATGTCGCCACCGTCGTTCGACAAGCAATTCGTGCGCGACTATCTCGAGACCGTGCCCGGCTGGAACAAGCAACCGCCGGCGCCGCCATTGCCCCGGGAGGTCATCGAGCGTACCGTGGCGAAGTATCGCGAGGCACTCGAGCTGCTGACGGCGGAGGATGCATGAGCGTGGCGAACCCTGACGTCGATGCGCCGCTGGTCGGCGTGGTGATGGGATCGGACAGCGACTGGGAGGTCATGCGCGAGGCGGCGCAGACGCTCGCGCACCTCGGGATCGCGCATGAGTGCCGGGTGGTGTCGGCGCACCGCATGCCCGACGATCTGTTCGCCTACGCCGAAGCGGCGGTTTCACGTGGGCTGCGCGCCATCATAGCCGGCGCCGGCGGGGCCGCGCACCTGCCCGGCATGCTCGCCGCCAAGACGCCCGTTCCGGTGCTGGGCGTGCCGGTGCCCTCGCGCCATCTCCAGGGTCAGGATTCCCTGTTGTCCATCGTGCAGATGCCGCGGGGAATCCCCGTGGCCACGTTCGCCATCGGCGGGGCCGGAGCGGTGAACGCGGCGCTGTTCGCGGCGGCGATGATCTCGGCGACCGACTCGGCGGTTTCCGCCCGCCTGCACGATTGGCGGACCGCGCAGACAGAAAAGGCCCGCGCGATGCGCGTCGGGCTCTGAGGCCGATCCGGCGGGCCGGCCGGCACGGCAACGCTTTGGAAACGACAGCACAGGAGGCCGTCATGAAGCAATCCGCTCATCCGCTGCCACCGGGCTCCTGGCTCGGACTGCTCGGCGGCGGCCAGCTCGGCCGCATGTTCTGTATGGCCGCCCAGAGCATGGGGTTCCGGGTCTGTGTGCTGGATCCGGCGGACGACGGTCCGGCCGCCTCGGTCGCCGACCGGCACATCCGGGGCGAGTACCTCGATCAGGGCGCGCTGCGCGAACTCGCGGAGGTCTGCGCTGCCTGTACCACCGAGTTCGAGAACGTGCCCGCCAGTTCGCTCGCGTTTCTGCGCGAGCACTGCATCGTCAGCCCCTCGCCCGAGGCCGTCTCGATCGCACAGGACCGGGTGCGCGAGAAGGCATTCGCGCTCGAGTGCGAACTGGCCGTGGCGCCGTATGCGTCGATCGAATCGCGGGCGGACATCCAGGCGCTGGACGATTCGCTTTTCCCCGGCATTCTGAAGGTCTGCCGGCTCGGATACGACGGCAAGGGCCAGGCTCACGTCATCGACAAGCCGTCGCTGACCGATGCGTTCCTGCAGTTCGGAGGCGTGCCCTGCGTGCTGGAGAAACGGCTCGAGCTCGCCCGGGAGATCTCGGTGGTGGTGGCGCGTTCGTTCGACGGCGAGACCGCCGCGTACCCGGTCGCCGAGAACGTTCATCGCGGAGGGATTCTCGCGATGTCTTCGGTGCCGGCGCGTATCGACCCCGAACTGGCGTTGCGTGCCACCGAGGCGACGGTCCGGGTGGCCCACACGCTCGAGTACGTCGGCGTGCTGTGCGTCGAGTACTTCGTCCTCGAAGACGGTGCCCTGCTGGTCAACGAGATGGCGCCCCGTCCGCACAATTCCGGCCACTACACCATCGATGCCTGTCTCACCAGCCAGTTCGAGCAGCAGGCCCGCGTGCTGGCCGGCTGGCCGCTGGGCGGGGTGCTCCAGCACGAGCCGGCGGTCATGCTGAACATTCTCGGCGACCTCTGGTTCGACTCGAGCGGCGCGGGACCGCGCGAACCCGACTGGACCCGGATCGTGCGTCATGCGCGGGCCAAGCTTCACCTCTACGGCAAGCGCGAGGCCCGTCCCGGCCGCAAGATGGGGCACGTCACGGTGCTGGGTGACTCGCTGGATCAGGCACGGGGTCTGGTCGAGCGCATCGAGCGCGACATGCGCCCGGCCGGCGGCTGAGCATGGTGTTGGAACCGGCCGGACCCGCGGCGACGGACGCAGACGTCGAGGCCGCCGTTCGCGACCTGCTGGCCGGCGCGCTCATCGGCCTGCCGACGGAGACCGTCTACGGACTCGCCGGTGACGCGGCGAACGAGCGGGCGGTGTCCGCGATTTACGCGGCCAAGGGGCGGCCGCGTGACCATCCGCTCATCGTGCACGTTGCCGGCGCCGACGGCGCCGAACGCTGGGCCGTGCTCGACGATGACGCCCGCCGGCTGATGGCCGCCTTCTGGCCCGGCCCGCTGACCCTGATCCTGCTCCGCCGCGAAGGAGCACCCGTGTTCGCCAGTGCTGGTCAGCCGACCGTGGGACTGCGTTGCCCGTCGCACCCCGTGGCGCAGCGCGTCCTGCGTGCGTTCGAGCGAGCGGGCGGCCTGGGGGTGGCTGCACCGTCGGCGAACCGGTTCGGGCGCATCAGTCCCACCACGGCCATCGACGTGCGCGACGAACTGGGTGTCTCCGTCGGTCTCGTACTGGAGGGCGGTTCTGCCGAAATCGGTCTGGAGTCCACGATCGTCGATCTCACCGGGGCGGAGCCCGCGGTACGCCGTCCCGGTGCGGTGTCGCCCGAGGCGATCGCCGCCGTGCTCGGCCGCAGCGTGCGCCGGGCGTGGCTCGCTGCGGACGACGCCGGGCAACGACCGGTGTCGGGCACCCTGGCCGCGCACTATGCGCCCACCACGCCGATGCGGATGCTGGACGCCGCCGATCTCGACGCGGCGCTGGCCGCGGCCGAGCCCGGCTCTCTGGCCGTGTGGTCCAGTGCGCGTCCGGCGCGGGCCGTACGGCACTGGCTGCCCTGGCCGGCCGATGCTGCCGAGGCGGGGCGGCGCCTCTACTCCGGGCTGCGCGAACTCGACGCCAGTGGCGCCGACGGCATCCTGGTCGAGTCCCCGCCCCTGGATGCGGCCTGGGAGGCGGTGCGCGACCGGCTCGACCGCGCCTGTACCGGTTCCGGTCCGCGCTGAGAAACCGGCCGGCCCGGTCCGCCGTCCGCCACGGCGATCCCTCTACGACAGGGCCACGGGGTTTCGCAGGCCCGCGACGAATGCCGTGATCCGTGAGATCACCGTCTCCGGTCGCGACAGATGCGGGCTGTGCCCGCAATCTGCCAGCCTGGTCAGTTGCGCGTGCGGCACCCGCTCGCGGATTCGCTCGATCTGAAGCATAGTGCCGTACTGATCGTCGTGGCCCTGGATGGCGAGAACCGGACACCCGATACGCGCGACCTCGGCTTCGATGTTCCAGGCCGCGAAGCGCCGGTCGAGCCAGGCTTCGGTCCAGAAGCCGAACGTGCGTCCACTGTCGGAATGATGCCGGGCCAGCGAACGGGCGAGTCGTGACTCCGGGCTCCACGAACGGGCCAGGGCCTCGATCGATGCCGTGCAGACCGGTTCGACGATTGGTGCAGCGGCAGCGAGCTACGCGATCGGCGACGAGCAGTTCATCGTCGTACCGATCGGAGGTGGCGGGGGATTGCAGTTTTACTACCCGGAGATGCACGCAACCGACCGGTCAAAAGGACCGACTCGCCTCCTGGCGTTCAGTCTCGGCGCCAAAACGGCAATGCCGCGGGACACCCGGCCGGCTTTGAAGCTGCCTGACCAGCCCGAACTCAACGCATCGGCTGAGGAAATCGAAACCGGGAAGGCTTACTACGACGGTTACTGCAAGAACTGCCATGGCTCCGGTGGCATCGCCAAGGCACGTGGGTCCGTTCCTGACCTGCGCTACGCCAATGCCGAAACCCATAGCATGTGGGCCGGCATCGTCATCGGGGGAGCCCGGCGCACCAATGGCATGCCGGCGTTCGAACTGACTCTGGAAGAAGCGGAGGCGATCCGCGTTTATGTTCTTTCGCTCGCCAACCAGCTGCGATCAGGCGATCGCGCATCGAA
>JAUIAI010000095.1 GCA_030425615.1 Gammaproteobacteria bacterium | reverse complement strand
CAGGACGTCGTCCGGCCCGAGGCCGTACTGCGCGAGCATGACCAGACAGTGGAACCAGAGATCGGCCGTCTCGGCCACGATGCGGTCCGCGTCACCGTCCTTGGCGGCCATGACGGTCTCGGTGGCTTCTTCACCGATCTTCTTCAGGACGGCATCGGGCGCGCGCGCCAGAAGACGTGCCACGTAGCTGGTGTCAGGACCCTGGCCGCGCCGCGCCTCGATGACCGCGGCCAGCTCCTTAAGGGTGGAATCGCTCATCTCAATGACCGGCTGACGGACCGTAGATGTCCTCGGGCGATCTGAGAACGGGATCGCCGGCGACCCAGACCCCGTCTTCGAGCACCTGATAGAAGCACGACTGGCGTCCCGTGTGACAGGCGATTCCGCCCGCCTGCTCGACCATGAGCAGCACGGCGTCACCGTCGCAGTCGAGGCGGATCTCGCGCACGCGCTGACCGTGACCGGACGACTCGCCCTTGCGCCAGAGCCGGCCCCGCGAACGCGACCAGTACACCGCACGACCGGTGGCCGCCGTCTCGGCCAGCGCGTCGCGGTTCATCCAGGCGACCATCAGGACCCGGCCGCTGGCCGCGTCCTGGGCGATCGCGCAGACGAGCCCCCGGTCGTCGAAGCTCACGGCATCGAGCCAGGCGGTGTCGAAATTCGAACGGACCTCGGTCTCACTCATGCGCGAATCGTACCGGGATTCCGTGCTCGGCCATCAGACGCTTGGCCTCGTCGATGGTGTACTCACCGAAGTGGAAGATACTGGCCGCCAGTACCGCGTCGGCCCGCCCTTCCGTCACTCCGTCGACGAGGTGTTCGAGCGTGCCCACGCCGCCCGAGGCGATCACGGGGACCGGTACGGCGTCGCTGATCGCGCGGGTCAGCGCCAGATCGAATCCCTGCCGCGTGCCGTCCCGGTCCATGCTCGTGAGCAGGATCTCCCCTGCCCCCAGCTCACAGAGGCGTACCGCCCATTCGATGGCATCCAGCCCGGTGGCCCGGCGCCCGCCGTGGGTGAAGACTTCCCAGCGACCGGGCGCGGATTGCTTGGCATCGACCGCACAGACGATGCACTGCGAACCGAAGCGCCCGCTGGCTTCGCTCACCAGGCCCGGATTCTGGATCGCCGCCGTGTTGATGGAGACCTTGTCCGCTCCCGCGTTGAGCAACCTGCGGATGTCGTCGACCTTGCGGATGCCGCCCCCGACCGTGAGCGGGATGAACACCTGCGCCGCGACGTCCTCGATCACGTGCAGGATGATGTCGCGCTCGTCGCTCGAGGCGGTGATGTCCAGGAAAGTGAGTTCGTCGGCGCCCTGCTCGTCGTAGCGGCGCGCGATCTCGACCGGATCACCGGCGTCACGCAGTTCGACGAAGTTCACGCCCTTGACGACCCGCCCGGCCGTCACGTCCAGGCAGGGGATGACCCGCTTGGTCAGCATGGGAACACGTCGGGCGGGTTCGGACGGCGGCGCTCGGCCACCGTCAGGGGGCGGGACGCGACGACAGTTCGTCGGCCCTCGCCTGCGCGGCCTCGAAGTCGAGCGTGCCTTCGTAGAGCGAGCGTCCGAGGATCACCGCCTCGACACCGTCTTCCTCGATCTCGCAGAGTGCCTCGATATCGGCGATGCCGGCCACGCCGCCCGAGGCGTAGACCGGGATGATCAGCTCCCCGGCCAGACGCCGGGTGGCTTCGACGTTCACACCTGTGAGCATGCCGTCGCGGCCGATGTCGGTGTAGATGACCGCCTTGACGCCGTAGTCCTCGAACTTCTTGGCGAGATCCAGGACGTCGTGACCGGTCATCTTGCTCCAGCCATCCGTGGCGACCTTGCCTTCGCGCGCGTCCAGGCCGACGATCACCTGGCCGACGAACGCGCCGCAGGCGTCCTGCAGGAAACCCGGGTTCTTCACCGCGGCCGTGCCGACGATGACGTCGGCGATGCCGAGATCCAGATAGCGCTCGATCGTGTCCAGATCCCGCAGGCCACCGCCGAGCTGGATCGGGATCTCGTCCTCGACCTCGTCGATGATCGTGCGGATGGCCGCCTCGTTACCGGGCCTGCCCTTGACGGCACCGTCCAGATCGACGAGATGCAGCCGGCGTGCACCTTTGTCGAGCCAGTGACGGGCCATGGCCGCGGGGTCTTCGGAGAAGACGGTCTCGTCGTCCATGTTGCCCTGGCGAAGGCGTACGCAGCGACCGCCCTTGATGTCGATTGCGGGGATGAGCAGCATAGGTGCAGCGGGGTTCCGAGTTCGGGGTCTGGTTCGGAGCGTGGAAGGTCGGCGGACGATGCGGAAAAGAGGAGGCTTCGGACGGGGCTCGCGGGCCGGGGCGCTCCTGCGGTGCAGCAGGAGCCGGGTCGGACACCGGCACGGCCGGCAGGCCCCCGGTGACGGCTCAGGGGTGCCAGTCGATGAAGTTCTCGTACAGGCGCAGGCCGTTAGCCGCGCTCTTCTCCGGATGAAATTGAGTCGCAAAAATATTATCGCGGGCCAGCGCGCAGGTAAAGCGGCCGCCGTAATCGCTCTGCGCGGCGGCATCCTCGGGTCGGGCGGGGTGGGCGAAGTAGCTGTGCACGAAGTAGAAATGCGCCCCGTCCGGAATGCCGCGCCAGAGCACGTGCTCGTGGCAGCGCCAGACCTGGTTCCAACCCATGTGGGGAACCTTCAGGCGGCGCCCCTCGGCGTCGGCCAGCCCGCGTGCGAAGCGCTCGACACGGCCGGGAATGAGGCCCAGGCACGGGGTGGGCCGGTCGTTGTGCGACTCGTCGCTCTCGTCGAGCAACATCTGCTCGCCGACACAGACGCCGAACAGCGGCCGCGACGCCGCGGCCCGCCGGACGGCCTCTTCCAGCCCGGACTCACGCAGGTGCCGCATGCAGTCGGGCATCGCACCCTGCCCCGGGAACACGATCCGCTCGGCCGAATCGATCTCGGCCGCGCTGCTGGTCACCTTCACGGTGTGGCGGGGGGCGACGTGCTGCAGGGCCTGGGCAACCGAGCGCAGGTTGCCCATTCCGAAATCGACGACGGCAATGACGGGCATCGGGATCAGAGCGGAGTCAGGGACGGTGCGCCAGTGTCGTGAATCTGAAATTCACGACACTACAGCGCTTCTTTCGTCGAAGGGAGCCGGTCGGCGAGACGTTCGTCGCGCTCCACCGCCATGCGCAGCGCCCGGCCGAACGCCTTGAACACGGTTTCGCACTGATGATGGGCGTTCTCGCCGCGAAGGTTGTCCACGTGCAGGGTGATGCGGGCGTGATTGACCAGCCCCTGGAAGAACTCGCGCGCCAGGTCGACGTCGAACGCACCGATCATCGCGCGTGTAAACGGTACCGACCACACCAGCCCCGGACGACCCGACAGATCCACGACCACCCGCGAGAGCGCTTCGTCCAGCGGCACATAGGCATGGCCGTAACGACGGATGCCGCGCTTGTCGCCGAGCGCATCGGTGAGCGCCTGACCCAGCGTGATGCCGATGTCCTCGACCGTGTGGTGCGCGTCGATGTGCAGGTCACCGTCGGCATGAACGGTGAGATCGATCAGGCCGTGACGGGCGATCTGATCCAGCATGTGATCCAGAAACGGAACGCCGCTGGCGAGCTCCGAACGGCCCGTGCCGTCGAGCCCGACCCGCACGCTGATCCGGGTCTCGGCGGTGTTTCGATTGACTTCGGCGGTGCGCATGGCCGTGGTCCCGACAGCGTTCAGGAGGGGTCGGAAAGGATGTCGCGCAGCGCACCGACGAGCCGCCGGCAGTCGTCCGGCGTGCCCACGGACAGCCGCAGGCAGTTCGCCAGCAGGGGATGCATGCGCGAAACGTTGCGCACGAGAATACCCCGTTCGACCAACCCCCGGTGCACGGCATCGGCATCGCCGACACGGGCCAGCACGAAATTGGCCAGGCTCGGCGTGACCGACAGACCGTCGATCGCGGCCAGATCCGCGGCCATCCGATCGCGCGACTCGCGCAGACGACGAGCCTGGTCGGCGAGCACCTCGTGATGCTCGAGTGCGAATTCGGCCGCAGCCTCGTCGAGCACGCTGATGTTGTAGGGCGGGCGCACCTTCTCGAGCTCGTTCGCGATCGCCGGGTCGGCCGCCAGATATCCGATCCGGATGCCGGCCAGCCCGATCTTGGAAACGGTGCGCATGACCACCAGGTTCGGGAACTGCGCCAGCCGGGGCATCCAGCTGCGCTGCGCGAACGGCTGATACGCCTCGTCGATCACGACCAGTCCGGGGCTGGCACGAACGATTCGTTCGACGAGCCCGTCGTCGAACGCATTGCCCGTCGGGTTGTTCGGGTACGCCAGATAGACGAGCGCCGGTCGCTCGCGCTCGATCGCCGCGAGCATGGCTTCGCCGTCGAGCGAGAAGTCCGGGTGCAGCGGTACACCGACGAAGCGGCAGCGCGCCAGGGTGGCGCCCAGTTCGTACATCACGAAGCTGGGCTGGGGCGCCAGAATGGGCCTGCCGGAGCCGGCCACGGCGAGCCCGAGCATCGAGATCAGCTCGTCGGATCCGTTGCCCACGACCACCGGGAAGCCCTCGGGTACGCCAAGCGTCGTGGCGATCAGCCCCTTGAGGCGCGAATAGCTGGGCACCGGATAGCGGTTGATCGGCAGCGCGGCCAGCCGTTCGGCCAGGGCCCTGCGCAGCCCGCTGTCGAGCTCGTAGGGGTTCTCCATCGCGTCGAGCTTGAGCAGGCCGTTGGCCGGCGCCACGGGGTAGGCGTGCATCACGCGAACGGCCGGACCGATCGCGAATTCGGCGACGGCTTTCGCATCACGGGCGCCACCGGCAGCCGCGCGCACGGCGGGGTCGTCCAGGCGAAGGCGGGCGCTCGCGGCGTGCGCGGCCAGTCCTTCCGCATCGGCCAGTTCGCCAGCAACCGGACCCAGCGCGGCGGCGGCGGCCGGTGAGATCTCCAGCAGGCTGGCCCGCTTCTGAAAGTCGTAGACGCCCAGGGGTGACGAGAAACGCGCCGTGCGCATCGTCGGAAGGACGTGGTTGGGCCCGGCGCAATAGTCGCCGAGCGATTCCGACGCATACGGCCCGACGAACACGGCGCCGGCATGCCGGATGGAGTCCACCCAGCGGGCAGCATCCACGGCCAGGATCTCGAGATGCTCGGGCGCGATCCGGTTGGCGATCTCGCAGGCCTCGGCCATGTCGCGCACCCGGATCAGCGCCCCCCGATCCGTGAGACTTCGACGGATGACGGATTCTCGCGGCTGACCCGGCAGCAACTCGGCGACCGCCGTCGCGACCCTTTCCAGATAGTCCGCGTCCGGACTCAGCAGGATCGCCTGAGCGAGCTCGTCGTGCTCCGCCTGGGAGAACATGTCCATCGCGGCCCAGCGCGGATCGACAGTCCCGTCGGCGAGGACGAGGATCTCGCTGGGGCCGGCGATCATGTCGATGCCCACGACGCCGAAGACCTGCCGCTTGGCCTCGGCCACCCATGCGTTGCCAGGTCCGACGATCTTGTCGACGGCCGGCACCGTCTCGGACCCGTAGGCGAGCGCGGCCACGGCCTGCGCTCCCCCGACGGCGATCACCCGGTCGACCCCGGCGAGGGCCGCGGCCGCCAGCACGAGCGAATTGCGTTGACCGTCCGGGGTCGGAACGACCATCACGAGTTCACCCACGCCGGCCACCCGGGCGGGAATCGCGTTCATGAGAACCGAGGACGGATAGGCCGCACGGCCTCCGGGGACGTAGAGCCCGACGCGGTCGAGGGGCAGGATGCGCTGACCGAGCGTGGCGCCGTGCTCGTCGCGGATCGACCAGTGCCCCTCGCACTGCGCCTCGTGGAACCGCCTCACCCGCGAGGCCGCCTGGGTCAGGGCTTCGCGCCGGACAGCCGGCAGCGATGCCAGCGCGGCGTCCAGCTCGTCACGGCCGATCACCAGCTCGGCCATGGAGCGGGCCTGCATCCGGTCCAGCCGGTTCGTGTGCTCCAGCACGGCCGCGTCGCCACGCGCGCGCACGTCGGCCAGAATGGCGGTGACCGTGTCGACCAGGGCCGGATCCCTCGCGGCCTCGTAACGGGTCAGTTCTGCAAGCGCGGCGTCGAATCCCGCATCGGCGCTGGAAAGGCGCCGCATGGCGTCGAACCCGCTCATGATTCCACCTTTGCCCGGGCCGCGGCGTCGAGACGCTCGATCAGTGGACGCAGGCGCTCTCCCTTGAGCTTGAGAGCCGCCTGGTTCACCGCGACGCGCGCAGAGATATCGAGGAAGTGCTCGACTTCGACGAGACGGTTCGCGCGCAGCGTGTTGCCCGTGGAGACGAGGTCGACGATCGCGTCGGCCAGCCCCACCAGCGGGGCAAGCTCCATCGATCCGTACAGCTTGATCAGGTCGACGTGCACGCCCTTGGCCGCGAAATGCCGGCGCGCCGCGGTCACGTACTTGGTCGCGATGCGCAAACGCGCCCCACGCCGGACCGCGGCCTTGTAGTCGAACGTCTCCGGCGCGGCGACGCTCATCCGACAGCGCGCGATACCGAGATCCACGGGCTGGTAGAGGCCGTCGCCGCCATGCTCGATCAGGACGTCCCGCCCGGCCACGCCGAGATCGGCTCCGCCGTACTGGACGTAGGTGGGCACGTCCGTGGCCCGCACGATGATGATGCGCACCTGCGGATCCGTGGTCGGCAGGATGAGTTCGCGACCACTGGCCTTGCCCGCCAGCCGGATCCCGGCCTGCTCGAGCAGCGGCAGGGTGTCGTCGAGAATGCGCCCCTTGGACAAGGCGAGCGTGATCATGCGCTGATCCGTCGGATGTCGGCCCCGAGCGCGGAGAGCTTGCGCTCCATGCCCTCGTAGCCACGGTCTAGGTGATAGATACGATCGACGACGGTCTCGCCCTCTGCGACCAGACCGGCGATCACCAGGGATGCCGACGCCCTCAGGTCCGTGGCCATGACGTTCGCGCCGGTCAGGCGCTCGACCCCCTTGACCAGGGCCGTTGAGCCCTCGATGGTGATGTCCGCCCCGAGACGCTGCAATTCCAGCGCATGCATGAATCGGTTCTCGAAGATGGTCTCCGTGATCACCGCGGCGCCCGAGGCGATGCAGTTCACGGTCATGAACTGAGCCTGCATGTCGGTGGCGAAGGCCGGATAGGGTGCGGTCCGGATACCGACCGAGCGCGGCCGGCCGGACATGCGCAGCCGGACCCAGTCGTCGCCGCAGTCGATTTCGGCCCCGCACTCGCGAAGCTTGTCCAGCGTGGCGTCCATGAAGCGGGGCGCGGCGCGCGTCAGGCGCACGTCGCCGCCACAGGCCGCGGCCGCGCAGAGATAGCTGCCCGCCTCGATGCGGTCGGGTTGTACCGTGACCTCGGCCCCGTGCAGCCGATCGACACCTTCGACCACGATGCGGGGCGAACCGGCGCCCGAGATGCGCGCGCCCATCGCACACAGTGCGGCCGCCAGATCGATGATCTCCGGTTCACGGGCCGCATTCTCGATGACGGTCTCGCCCTGCGCGAGCGTGGCCGCCATCATCAGGTTGGCCGTCCCGGTGACCGTGACCATGTCGGTGATGAGCCGCGCGCCGCGCAGCCGGCTCGCCCGGGCCACGATGTCGCCGTGGTCGATGTCGATGTCGGCGCCCATCTGACGCAGACCCTTGATGTGCTGGTCGACTGGCCGCTGGCCGATCGCGCAGCCCCCCGGGAGGGCGACACGCGCCTCGCCGAAGCGTGCGAGCAGCGGACCGAGTACG
>JAUIAI010000954.1 GCA_030425615.1 Gammaproteobacteria bacterium | reverse complement strand
CGAGGCGTCGATGGCGGCGGGGCAGCCCGTTCATCCGAAGGGCTCGGCCGCGCTCAAGGAACTCTTCGACGCGAAGGGCGCGCTGGCGGGGTGGGCGGTGGCGGTCAAGACCGCCGATGACAGCGCGGGCGGAAAGGGTTGGTACTGGTACGAGATCCTGGGTACCACTGCGCAGTCGCGGGTCGTCGCGGACGGCAACGGCGTGCCGCTTTGCTTCGGCTGTCACGCCACCGGCAAGGACTTCGTCCTCATCGGCTACCCGCTGAAGTAGCGATCGCAGACGATGGCAGGGAGTAGGTCATGACCCGTCAACTGCCCGACGAGACGATCATCCGACGCGTGCTCGAGCACGTGGATGCCCGCACCACGGATCTCGGCGAGGAGGTCTGGCGCGAGCCCGTCGAGAACTACCGCAGCGTCGAGCGGTTCGCGCGTGAGCTCGCGCTGTTGCGCGCGATCCCGACCGTATTCTGTCCGTCGGCCGCGATCCCGGCGCCGGGCGATTACGTTGCACGAACACTTGCCGGCGCGCCGTTGCTGGCGATCCGCGGCGACGATGGCGTGGCGCGCGTGTTCCACAACGCATGCCGCCACCGGGGCATGATGCTGGCCGAGGGCCACGGGCGGGTACGTGGAGGATTCGTTTGCCGTTACCACGCCTGGGCCTATGGCATGGACGGTGCCCTGAAACGTATTCCCGGGGGCGGGCTCGGCTTCCCCGGGGTCGACCCGGCCGAACACGGTCTGCGTCCGGTCGAGGCGGTCGAACGCGGCGGGCTCCTGTTCGTGACGCCCGGGCCGGCAGTCTCCGAAGGCGCGCTGGCCGCGCTGCCCGAGATCATCCGACCGGACCAGCGGGTGTTCGACCAGAGCACCTTCGAAGACGAGGCCAACTGGAAGCTCCTGAAGGAGTTCTCCATGGAGGGCTATCACATCAAGTCCCTGCATCACGAGTCGTTCTATCCGTACGGCTACGACAATCTCAACGTGATCGAGACCTTCGGCCCGAACTCGCGAATCACCTTCCCGTTCCGGCGTATCGAGAAGCTTCGCGAAGTACCGACGGATCAATGGGACGCCACGGGCAGGGTCACCTATGTCACCCAGCTGTTCCCGAACACACGGATCTCGATCCTGTCGAATCATTTCCAGATCGTCACGCTCGAGCCGCTGACGCCGGCCCGGACGCGGTGGCATGTCTACCGCCTGACCCTGCCGGGCGCTCCCACCGACGAGGAAGCACTCGAGCAGGCGCGGC
>JAUIAI010000094.1 GCA_030425615.1 Gammaproteobacteria bacterium | reverse complement strand
GTCGTGCTGGTCCTGTCGATCCTCGCCGCGCTGCTCGCGGCCTGCTTCGCGCCGCAGAACCCCTACGATCTTGCGCAGGTGGATATCCTCGACGGCCGGCAGCCGCCGGGCAGCCAGGCGTTCGCGGGATACACCATGTGGCTGGGTTCGGACGGCGCCGGCCGCGATCTGTATTCGGCCATCGTCTACGGGCTGCGGATCTCGCTGTCGGTGGGCGTGCTCTCGGGCGTCATCGCGCTCGTGCTCGGCATGGCGATCGGCCTGATCGCCGCGTTCGCCGGCGGGCGCACGGATGCGCTCATCATGCGACTGGTCGATCTTCAGCTCTCGTTCCCGGCCTCGCTGGTGGCGCTGATGCTGATTGCCGCGCTCGGCAAGGGCATGGACAAGATCATTCTGGCGCTGGTCGTCGTGCAGTGGGCCTATTACGCGCGCACGGTACGCGCCTCGGCACTGGTGGAGCGCGGCAAGGAGTACGTGGAAGCGGCGTGCTCGCTGGGGTTGTCGCGCACGCGCATGATGTTCCGCCACGTGCTGCCGAACTGTCTGGCGCCGCTCATCGTGGTCGGAACGGTACAGACCGCGCATGCCATCTCGCTCGAAGCGACGCTGTCGTTCCTGGGCGTCGGGCTGCCCCAGACCGAACCGTCTCTGGGCGTGCTGATCGCCAACGGCTTCGAGTACATGCTCTCGGGCGCTTACTGGATCAGCGTGTTTCCGGGCGTGGCGCTGTTGCTGACCATCGTCGTCATCAATCTGGTGGGCGACCAGACACGCGACGTGCTCAACCCGAGGCTGTCGCGGTGAGCGCGCCGCCCACCCTTCAGGTGAGTGCGCTGCACACACACTTCATCACCCGGTCGGGCATCCTGCGGGCGGTGGACGGCGTGGACCTGACGGTCGCGCCCGGCGAGATCCTCGGTCTGGTAGGCGAATCCGGCTCGGGGAAGTCCGTGACCGGTTTCTCGATCATGGGGCTCATCGACCCGCCCGGGCGGATCGTCTCGGGGTCCATCCGGTTCAAGGACGAGGAGCTGGTGGGCGCCCCGCCAACGCGCCTGCGTGAGATCCGCGGCGACCGCATCGCCATGATCTTCCAGGACCCGATGATGACGCTCAACCCGGTCCTGCGCGTGGACACACAGATGATCGAGGCGCTGCGGGCTCATCGCGACATCGGCCACGCCGAGGCGCGCGACCGCGCCGAGCAGGCGCTCGGGCGAGTGGGCATCGCCTCGCCTCGGGAGCGTCTGAGCAGCTATCCACACCAGCTTTCGGGCGGCATGCGACAACGCGTGGCCATCGCCATCGCGCTGTTGAACGAACCCGATCTCATCATCGCCGACGAACCCACCACGGCGCTGGACGTCACGATCCAGGCGCAGATCCTCTACGAGGTACAAAGGCTCTGCGCCGACACCGGCACGGCGCTGATCTGGATCACCCATGATCTGGCCGTGGTGGCGGGGCTCGCGAATCGCATCGCCGTCATGTATGCGGGACGTGTCGTGGAGTCGGGGCAGACCAACGCCGTGATCGACACGCCGCGACATCCGTACACGGCCGGTCTGCTCGGTTCGGTGCCCTCGGCGCGCGCGCCCGGCGAACGGCTCGCGCAGATTCCGGGCATGACACCGGATCTGGCCCGACTGCCCCCCGGCTGCGCGTTCGCACCGCGCTGCGCGCACGCCGGCGCCGCCTGCGGTGTGGCGCCCCACGCGGTGACGGCCACATCCGGACATCTGGTGCGATGCCATTTCCCTCAGGCGGGCGAACCGTCCGCCGAAGCGGATGCCACGGCCGCGCCAGCCGTCGCCGGTGACCGTCGCGTCGCCGCAGGAAACGGCCCGTCCAACCCGGAAGTCGCGCCGTGAGTGCCCGCGAACCCGCAGCGGGCGGACATGGCCCCACGCCGATGATTTCGCTGCGCGGCGTCAGCAAACGGTTCGTGAAGCGGCTCGACGTCGCCGAGCGCATTGCCGCGCGTCTGGGCGCGAACATCCATGAGCAGGTCGTTCACGCCGTGGATGGTGTCGATCTCGATGTCGCACCCGGCGAGGTCGTCGGGCTGGTGGGCGAATCGGGCTGCGGCAAGTCCACGCTGGGCCGCATGGTGGCCGGAATCCTCGAGCCCACCGAAGGACAGGTCCGGTTCGAGGGCCAGACCGTATCGGACATGTCCGGCGAGGCCCGGCACGCGGCCCGCCTGGCGGTACAGATGATCTTCCAGGACCCCTTCGCCAGTCTGAACCCGCGGATGCGCGTAGAGGACATCGTCGGCGAGGCTCCGGTCGTACACGGCATCGTGCGGCGCCGCGAGCGCGCCGAGTACGTGAGCGAGATGCTCGAACGCGTGGGTCTAGACGGCAACATGCGGCGTCGTTTCCCACACCAGTTCTCCGGCGGCCAGCGACAGCGACTGGGCATTGCCAGGGCGCTCGCGGTCAGGCCACGCTTTCTCGTCTGCGACGAAGCGATTGCCGCGCTCGATGTCTCCATCCAGGCGCAGGTCATCAACCTGTTCATGGACCTGAAGTCGTCGTTCGATCTCACCTACCTGTTCATCAGTCACGATCTCTCGGTGGTTCGCCACCTCGCGGACCGGGTGGTGGTCATGTACCTTGGGCGCGTGGTCGAGTCGGCCGATTCCGAAGCGCTCTTCGAGGCGCCCCTGCATCCTTATGCCTCCGCGCTGCTCGACGAGGTGCCGCGGCTCGATCATCGCCGCCGCGCGTTCGCGCCGATCCAGGGCGAGATCCCATCGCCACTGAATCCACCCGGTGGCTGTCATTTCCACCCGCGCTGTCCGAAGGCCGTCGACGTCTGTCGGCATGAACAGCCGGCGCTGCGCGAACACGCGCCGAACCGACTCGCGGCCTGCCATCTGCTCACGGCAACGAACACGACATGATCCGCATCGAACAACCCGAGCACGGCCCACGCACGGCGCTCGTACTGGACAGCCCGCACTCGGGCTGCGTCTACCCGGCGGATTTCCGTTTCAAGCTCGATGCGATGACACTGCGCCGCTCCGAAGACGCCTATGTCGATGACCTGTTCGGCGCGGCCCCGGCAGTTGGCGGTGTGCTGCTGCATGCCGAGTTCCCGCGCTGCTATATCGATCCGAACCGTGCGCTGGACGACATCGACACCGGCATGATCGACGGCGAATGGCCGGCTCCGGTGACGGCCTCGGGCAAGACCGCTCGCGGGGCGGGACTCATCTGGCGGCAGGTGAAACGCTACGGCGAGATCTATGACCGCAAGCTCACCGTGGACGAAGTGACGCGGCGCATCGAGCAGTGCTGGAAGCCCTACCACCTGGCCTTGTCCAGCCTGCTGGACGCGGCCTACGAGCGCCATGGCAGGGTGTTGCATCTGAACTGCCATTCCATGGCCTCGATGGGCGATCACACCACCGAGGACGGCCCGGTACCGCGGCCCGACTTCATTCTCGGCGATCTCGACGGCCGGAGCTGCGCGCCGGCCTACGTGGACGCCGTGCGGGACTTTCTGCAGGCGGCGGGATACCGCGTCGTGCTGAACGATCCCTACAAGGGGCAGGAGCTGATCAGGCGCTATTCGGATCCGGCGGCCGACCGCCACAGTCTCCAGATCGAGATCAACCGCGCGCTCTACATGGACGAAGCGACGCTGGCGCGCACCGAAGGCTACCGGCGGCTGCGCGAGACGCTGACGTCGCTCTGCGCGCGTCTGGCGAGCCTCGCCTAGCCCGCACCCATGAGCCAGGACACTGCCGCGAGGGTCTGAGCGCGGATAATCGAGGCTTCGTCGACACCGGAGCGCCTCGTCATGACCCACCTGCTTCCAACACCGAAGACCGTTGCCCTGCCGGACGGCGAACGCATCCCGGCGCTGGGTATCGGCACGTGGCGCATGGGCGAATCCCGCCGCTCGCGCGATGCCGAACTCGCCGCGATCCGCCACGCGCTGGATCACGGCGCGCGCCTGGTCGACACAGCCGAGATGTACGGCGAGGGCGGCGCGGAAGAGATCGTCGGCGAGGCATTGGAGGGGCATCGTGACGACGTGTTCGTCGTCAGCAAGGTCTACCCGCACAACGCCGGGCGGCGCGAGGCCGTGGCCGCCTGCGAGCGAAGTCTGAAGCGGCTGAGAACCGACCGCATCGATCTCTATCTGCTGCACTGGCGCGGCGGCGTGCCGCTGGCGCAGACCGTGGAGGCATTCGAGCGCCTGCGTGATGCCGGCAAGATCCGTCACTGGGGCGTGAGCAACTTCGACGTCGACGACATGCGCGAGCTGGCGAGGGTGGACCCGGATGCGCGCTGCGCGGCGAACCAGGTGTACTACAGCGCCTCGCGCCGCGGCATCGAATTCGACCTGCTGCCCTGGCTGCGGGACCACGCCGTGCCGCTGATGGCCTACTGCCCGCTGGACGAAGGCGCACTCGCGCACGACGCCACCTTCGAGCGTATCGGCGCCCGGCACGGGGCCACCGCGGCGCAGGCGGCGCTGGCCTGGCTGCTCTCGCGCCCCGGCGTCGTGGCGATACCCAAGGCGGTGACGCCGGCCCACGTGCAGGCCAATCTGGCGGCGGCGGACATCGAGCTGGACGACTCGGACCTCGCGGAGGTCGATGCGGCGTTCCCGCCGCCGGTGGACAGGGAGCCGCTGACGATCGTCTGAGCAACGCCGGACGGTACCCGCCGACCGCGCGAGCACCGATCCTGGGACGCACGCCGGTGCGCATGCGCGTCGTCGCCAACCGCGCTCCGCCGCGCGCCGGTCCGAAGCGCCCCGTCGATGCGCCACGGTTCCGGTGATCAGGCGTTCAGAATCAGTCCGGCTCTCGGCCAGTCGAGTTCCACCAACCGCCCAGTGCCCGACAAGGTGATGTAGGCGGTGCGCATGTCCTCGCCGCCGAAGCAGATGTTGGTGGTGAACGGATCGTCGAACGGCACGAACTCCACCAGGCCACCTTCGGGTGCACACACGGAGATGCCGCCCTCGAACAAGGTGGCCACGCAGACGTTGCCGCCGGCCTCGACGGCGAGCGAATCGAACAGCCGGTAACGCTCGGGCGAGTGGATCAGGCGCCCGCCGTTGGGCGACGGGAACGGCTCGCGGGCGAGCTCGCCCGGGGCCGTGACCTTCCAGGCCCAGACGCGGGAGGTGAGCGTCTCGGCCGCATAGAGGGTGTTTCCGTCCGGCGACAGGCCGATGCCGTTCGGGCGGATCAGCGGGTAGACGACCTCGGTGATCGACGAGCCGTCGGCCTTCGCGTAGTAGATGCCACCGTTGTCTGCATCGCGCGCACGGTGCTTGCCGAGATCGGTGAACCAGAAACCACCGTGTGCATCGAAGACGATGTCGTTCGGCCCGCGCAGACGATGCTCACCGCAGCGGTCGTAGAGCACTTCGACGCGACCGGTTTCGAGGTTCACCCGCTCGATGCGACCGCCTGCGTAGTCGTCGGGCTCGGACCCCGGGAGAACCATGCCGCGATACTCGCGCCACCTGAAGCCGCCGTTGTTGCAGACATAGAGCGCGCCGTCCGGGCCGAGCGCCGCGCCGTTGGGCCCGCCCCCGGGTTCGGCGACGACCGACGTCCGACCGTCCTTCGCGACATGCGTGACGGTTCCGCGCCGGATTTCGACGACGACGAGCGAACCGTCGGGCAGGACGACGGGACCTTCGGGGAACTGAAGATTCTCAGCAATGGTCCGCATCGTCGAAGTCTCCTGAAACAGATGCCCGGCGGCGGTCCGGCCGATGCAGGGCCGGCCGGACCCCCACCCCTCAGAAACTGGCGGTACCCGAGATCCGGGTGACGCAGTCGCCGCCGATCCAGATGGCCCCCTCATCGTCACGCTCGACGTGTACCCGCCCGCGCCGTCCGATGACCGTTCCCTGGGCAGCCACATAGCGGTCCGGCGCGATACCGGCACCGATGAGCCACCGCGCGACGCCGGCGTTCAGGCTGCCGGTCACGGGGTCCTCCGGGATGTTGGGCGGCGCGAAGGCACGCACCTCGAACTGGCATTCGCTGCCGGTGGGAAAGGCGCCGACGACTCCGAGCTTGATTCCGCCGAGCGCGGCCATATCCGGCTCGAGCGCGAGTACACGCTCGGCATCGGCCAGCATCACAGCCTGCCAGTTCGGGCCGTTGTCGGCCCACTGATGAGCAACGATATCACCCGTCCCCAGGCCGAGCGCACGCTCGATCGTCGCGACGTTCTCCGCCGGCAGCGGGCCGCTGCGGCGCAGTGGCGGTGCGGCGAAGGCGACTCGCGAGCCGTCGCGGCGCAGATTCACGAGACCGACCTCGCACTCCTGAACGATGGTTCCGTCGCGCCTCGGCCGCCCTCCCATCGCGAGCCACGCGAAGCAACTCCCCAGCGTGGGGTGCCCGGCGAACGGCAGTTCGTAGGCCGGCGTGAAGATGCGCACCCGGTAATCGGCACCGGGATCTCTCGGGGCGAGCAGGAACGCCGTCTCGCTCAGATTGGTCCAGCGGGCGAAGGTCTGCATCTGCTCGGCGGACAGGCGCTCCGCGCCGTGCACGACCGCCAGCGGATTACCGCTGTGGGCCGTGCTCGCGAAGACGTCCACTTGCTGGAATCGCAACTCGGGCATCAGGGTTCTCCGGAAAGGGCCTGCGGTTCGCCGACCACGCCGTCCTCGAACAGGGCCTGCGTGGCGGCATCGTCGTAGCCGAGCTCGGTCAGGAGCTCGCGCGTGTGTTCGCCCAGGTAGGGCGGCGGACGCGAGACGGCGGGCCCGTCTTCGCTGGCCATGAATCCCGAGCCGACCAGCGTGACGGACCGCTCGAGCGGCGCGCCGATCGAGGTCTCGACCAGGACGTCGCGATGGGCGAGTTGCGGCTCGGCCACTGCCTCGGCAACGGTGTTTACCTTCGATACCGGTACACCGAGGGGCCCGAGACGCCGCACCCAGTTCTCCGCCGTATCGGCCAGCATGGCCTCGCGCAAGGCGTCGCGAAACGGCCCGGCGTGCGCAACCCGTGCCGCCGGCGTCGCGAAGCGCTCGTCTTCGAGGAGCGCGGCCAGCCCGCACTCCTTGCAGAGCGCGACGACATGACCCTGCACCACGGCGGCGAGCAGCACCCGGCCCGCGGCGGTCTCGAAGCTGTCCGCCGTGGGCTGCTGGGTGGCCGAACTGTTGCCGATCAGCGCCCCCGGGTTGGCGTCGACCAGGTACTGGGCCACCGCGCTGGCGTTCAGCGTGAGCGCCGAATCCAGCATGGCCACATCGATGGCCTTGCCGCGCCCCGACCGCTCCCGCCGCGTCAGTGCACTGGTCACCGCGAACGCCGCGGTGATGCCGGTCATGACGTCCACAGGGAAGTAGCCGGTGCGTGTGGGACCCGTGTCCGGATGGCCGTTGTTGGCCATCAGCCCCGAGGCCGCCTGGATCGCTCCGTCGAACGCCGCCTCGCGGCTGCGCGGCCCCTCGTTGCCGAAACCGCTGATCGAGCAGTAGACGAGCCGCGGGTTGATCTCGCGGACCGCCTCGTAGTGCAGCCCGAGCCGATCGATGACGCCGGCCCGGTAGTTGTGCAGCATGACGTCGGCGGTGGCGATCAGGCGCAGCGCGAGCGCCTTGCCGTCCGGGTGCTTGAGGTCCACGGCGACGCTGCGCTTGTTCACGTTCAACGTCAGGAACGGCGAGGCCATGCCGACGGCCGCGAGCGGGCTGGGCAACATGCGGTCACGCATCTGATCGCCACCGGCGACCGGCTCGATCTTGATGACATCG
>JAUIAI010000093.1 GCA_030425615.1 Gammaproteobacteria bacterium | reverse complement strand
TGCACCCGCTGAGCCAGATCGATGGGAATCGCGAACGAAAGACCCTGGTATCCGCCGGTACGACTGAAGATCTGCGAGTTGATGCCGATCACCTCGCCGCGCGCGTTGAACAGCGGCCCGCCGGAATTGCCCGGGTTCACGGCGACGTCGCTCTGGATGAACGGCACGATCTGGCCACCCGGCATCGCACGGTCCGTGGCACTGACCACGCCCACGGTGACCGTGTGCTCGAAGCCGAACGGTGAGCCGATCGCCATCACCCACTCGCCCGGTCGCAATGACTGGGGATCACCGAGGCGCACATGCGGCAGATCCTTCACGTCGATGCGCAGCACGGCCACGTCGGTGCGCTCGTCCAGGCCCAGCACCTCGGCCACGTACTCGCGCCGGTCGGACAGCCGCACGGTCACTTCGTCGGCGTTGTCGACCACGTGCGCGTTGGTGAGGATCAGCCCGTCCGGGCTGACGATGAAGCCCGAGCCGTTTCCGGCCATGGGTCCGCGACGCGGCTGCTCCGGGCCGGGAATCGCGCCTGGCGGCGCGAAGCGGCGCAGGAAGTCTTCGAGATCCGGCGGCAGCTGCGAACGATCCCTGCCGGCCTCGTCGGCCGGGTCAGCCTCGGCCGTGACTCTGACGTGCACGACCGCCGGTCCCACCTGCTCGGCCATCGTCGCGAAATCAGGGGCGTTCTGCGCAACGCTGGACACTGCGGGCGGCGTCGCCGGTACGACGTTGGCGGACGGCCCGGGCGTGGCCACCGCCACGCCAAGCACGCCGGCAGTGGCCAGGGCCGCCAGCATCGGCGTCGTCTTGAATCTGAACTTGCTCATCATTGCCTCCGTGGACAAAAAGAAACCGAACACGGGGCAAGGATCGTGCCGAGCGCTTAAGCCAGTCTTAAACCCCTGTGAGGACACCGAGCAACCGTCGGATGCCTGCTCAACGCGCTTCTCCAGGAGTACGGGCCGAAGGCAGCGGCAGCCGCACACTGGCACGCAACCCGCCGAGCCGGGGTGAGGCGGCCAGCAGCAATCCACCGCCGTGACGCCTGGCGATGGCGTCGACGATCGCCAGGCCGAGGCCGCTTCCGCCCCCCTCGCCGCCCCTCTGGAAGCGTTCGCGCAACCGCTCCCGGGCACCGGGCTCGATGCCCGGTCCCGCATCTTCGACCACCCACTCGACGCCATCCGGCCGGAGCAGCAGGCTGACGTCGACCCGGCTGTCGACCGGCGCATGTCGGACCGCGTTGGCCAGCAGGTTGCGCATCAGGATGCGCATCGCGTCTGCGTCGCCGTGCAGGACAGCCGGCGCGGTCTCGTGAATGCCGAGGTCCACGCCACGCCCGGCCGCGAGCGGCGCCTGCTCCGCGATCACCTCGCGCGTGAGCGCCGGCAGATCCACCTGTTCGGCCGGCGCCTCCTGCCGGGCGAGGTCGAGCATCTGATCGACGAGCCGGGCCGCACGACCGACGCCGCCCGCGAGGGCCGCCAGGGCGGTGCGCCGGTCCTCGTCGTCGCCGGCCCGACGCAGGTTGTCGACCTGCAGACGCAGGGCCGCCAGCGGTGTGCGCAACTCGTGCGCCGCATTGGCCACGAAATCGGCCTGCGCCTCCGAGGCCCGCTGCACTCGCGCGAACAGGCCGTTCATCGTCTCCACCAGAGGCAGCACCTCGGCCGGCACGTCGCGGGTCGACACTGGTGCGAGATCTCCGAAGCGTCGTGCATCGAGCTGGCGGCGCACCCGGTCGAGCGGGCGCAGCGAGCGTCGGACCGACCAGAGGACCAGACCGGCCAGCAGCGGCGCCAGCACCAGCATCGGCAGCGCCGCCCGGATCGCCATCGCACGGGCCCGCTGGTCGCGCGCCTCGAGATTCTGCGAGACCTGCACCCACTGGCCACGGTTGCGCAGCGCGTAGACCCGGTAGCGCGTGTCGCTCTCCTGCACCACCGAATACCCGGGAACGGGAGCGCCCGGCACGAGACGGCGGGTTCGCGACCGGTACAGTACCCGGCCGTCCTCACCCAGCACCTGGACGTCGAAGTCGAGCGTCTCCAGCGGCGGCAGCCCGGCGCCGTCCGCGCTCAGGCGCAGCACCATCGCGAGCTGGCGCATCTGATCGTCGAAGAGCTCGTCGGCCTGGACGAGCGCCGTCCGGTAGGCGAGCGCGGCCTGCACCGCGCCGGCTACGAGCAGCGCCAGCGCCATCGGCCACATCAGACGCGCCCGCAGCGAGCGCGCGGAATCCGCCGTACTCACGATCCGGCCACCATGTACCCGACGCCGCGCACCGTGCGGATGAATGCGCTGCCCAGCTTCCTGCGGAGATGATGGATGTGGACCTCGACCGCGTTGCTGTTGACCGATTCGCCCCAGCCGTAGAGGCGGTCTTCGAGCTGGGCGCGCGACAGCACCGCGCCCGGGCGCGCCACCAGCGGTTCGAGCACCGCCCATTCGCGGGCCGACAGCGTGACCGGGTCGCCGTTCACCGTCACCTGGCGGGTGGCCGTTTCGATCACGACCGCGCCGATCTCGAGACGTTCGCTCGCCCGGCCGCCGAGACGCCGCTGGAGCGCGCGAAGCCTCGCCAGCAACTCGTCGACCGCGAAGGGCTTGAGCAGGTAATCGTCGGCCCCCGCGTCCAGACCGGCGACCCGCTGATCCAGCGCGTCCCGGGCGGTGATGACCAGCACCGGTACGTGATTGCCGCGGGCGCGCAGCGAGCGAAGCAGCGCGAGACCATCGCCGTCGGGCAGCCCTAGATCGAGCAGGACCGCGTCATGGTCGTGCCCGCGCACCGCCGTGTCGCCGTCCTCGCGCGAGCGCACCCAGTCGATCACATGACCCTCGGCGCGCATCGCCACCGACACGGCCTCGCCGACCATCGGGTCGTCCTCGATCAGCAGCAGTCTCAAGCGGGCTCGTCCACGGTTTCGGGCATGATGGAGATGCTATCAACGCGAGGAGATCCCCATGGCCGACAGCCCGCCCGCCGACAATGCCGCCGCGGCGCCACCGGGTGCCCCGACGACCGCAGCCGCAACCGGCCGGGCCGGTCCGGGCGCGTCGCCCACGGACATCCTGCTGCTGCACCCCGGGGCGATGGGCAGCGCGGTCGGGGAGGTCTGGCACGGGCTGGGTCTGCGGGTTCACTGGCTGCCCGAGGGCCGTTCCGCGGCAAGCAGTCGCCGGGCCGAGGCGGCCGGCCTGCTCGGCACCGATCTGGATACCGCACTGGGCAGGTGCACGCTCGTGGCATCGATCTGCCCCCCGCACGCCGCGCTGACCGTGGCCGCGCAGGTGTTCGAGCGTGGCTACCGCGGCCTGTACTTGGACGCGAACGCCATCTCGCCGCAGGCCTCGGCCTCGATCGCCGAACTGGCGTCGCGAGCCGGCGCGCAGTACGTGGACGGCGGCATCATCGGCCCCCCGCCCCGGGGAAACGCCACCGCCAGGCTCTATCTCTCCGGTCCGCACGCCGCCGAACTGGCCCCGCGCCTGGCGGGTGCCGGTCTGAGCACGCAGGCGCTGGCCGGCGGGCTCTGTCAGGCGTCGGCGCTCAAGATGGCCTTCGCCGCCTGGAACAAGGGGGCACAGGCATTGCTGGCGGATGTGCACGCGCTGGCCGATACCCACGGGGTGCGCGAAGCCCTGGAAGCCGAGTGGGCCCTGCTCGAGCCGGATGCGGCCGAACGCACGCGGCGCATGCTCACCAACGCTCCCAAGGCCTGGCGCTGGAGCGGCGAGATGCGCGAGATTGCCGACACGTTCGGCGCGGCCGGCCTGCCCGAGGGCTTTCACCGGGCGGCCGCCGAGGTCTACGACCGCCTGGCCGGTTTCAAGGACGCGGCCGAACCTCCTCCGCTCGCCGGGATCGTCGCCGCGCTGCGGCGTGCGGGCGGCTGAGGGCGAACACCCCGCGCGATCGCGGGATCAGACCTCTTCGGTCGCGAACTCCGCGGGCATCACGATCTCGAGCAGCTCGAGGTCGTCCGAATGCCCGAGCTCCGTGTGTTCGATACCCGGCGGCTGGTAGACGCAACTCCCCGCGCTCAGCCGCTCGACGCCGTGGCCCTCGTAGTCGAACTCGATCCAGCCCTTGAGCACGTAGACCATCTGGAATTCGGTGATGTGCCGGTGCTTCTTGCCGACGAATTCGGTGCCCGGCACGGCGCGGATGATGCTGGCCGTGACCCGACCCTCGGTGGCCTGCGCCATGCCGAGATCGCGATACTCGAAGAACGAGCGCAGGCCGCGCTCGAACACGCCGTCGGCGGCATGCTGAACGGTGAATCCCTTGGTGGTCATGAGGTTGTCTCCGGTGTCGGGTTGAACGACGGACGCGCGGGCGCCGCCCAGGCGCATTCTCGCACCCCGTCGGCGTCCGGGCTCTGAGCCGCCTGCCCGTCCGGGTGGGATCGCGGTCGGGGCGTCCGAGACGAATTCGAGATCTCTCCGACAGCGATTCGATCCCCGCCGGCCGTCATGGCGAGATCCGGCGCGGGAAGAATGACACCTGTCCGAACGATGAATCTCCTCTTCCACGGACCTCCTCCTCTCCGACCCAGAACTCGAGAAAGCAAAAAGGAACCACCATGAAAGCCAAGCTCCTCATCGCCACCCTGGCCACCGCTACCGCCGCCATCGCCACCCCCGCGCTGGCCGGTGAGCTCTACGGCGCCATCGATCTGCGCGCCCCGGCCGCGGTGCCGGCTCAGAGCATCAGCGCCGCCGATCTGCGGGCCGCCGCCGACAGCTCGGGCGAGCTCTATGGCTTCTCGACGCCGGTCGCCGGTGTGGCGACCGCGGACCGGACGACGGGCGGCGCAGTCGCGACGACCGGCTACCACGGTGAGTTGTACGGCTTCGGTGAAGCCACGACCGCCGGCGTCCAGCTCGGCGAGTGATTCACGGGGGCACCGATCCCGGTGCCCCACGCCTGCGGCGTTGACCGCCGCGGACCTCTGCGATCCGCGGCAGCTAAACTCTCTTCGATCCGACGGCGGCCCGTGACACGGGCCGCCCTTTCGTCGTCATCCGAGGAGTCCTCCCCCATGGCGTTGTCCGCCCCGGCCGCGCGTACGCGTCGGCACACCCGCACCATCGAGAGCCACGGTTATCTGCGCGACGACGGCCTGTGGGACATCGAGGCGACCATCGTCGACACCAAGAGCTACGGATACACCGAGCCCTATCGGGGCGCGCGCACCCCGGGCTCCGACGTGCATCGCATGAGCGTCAGGCTGACGCTGGACGACCAGTTCGTCGTCCACGCCATCGAAGTCGACATGCCTGCCACCCCCTATCCGAACTGCGCCGGCGCCGCGCCCGCGTTCGATGCACTCGTGGGAGCCCGCGTCGGCGCGGGCTGGCGCAAACGGGTCAACGAAGCAGTCGGCAGCGTCAGGGGCTGCACGCATGTTCGTGAGCTGCTCTTTCCCATGGCGACGGTCGCCTTTCAGACCATCCAGGGATGGCCCGAGGACACCGGTGATGCGAAGCCCATGACGAAAATGCCGATCGAACGAGTGCGGCAGGGCTTCCTGGACGGCTGTCACGGCTGGGCCCGTGACGGCGATATGGTGGCCGATCTCTACCCGTCCCTGTCCACGCGCGACTTACCGACCGATCACTCCCAGCCGAAGCGGTAGCCTGCCCGTCGCAACAGCTCTTCGGGGCCGTTGACGACGAGAGTCGCCACACTGGGGACGACCTGCACGCACGAAAACGACACCTGGGCCGAGGGATAGGAAAACTGCCGCAGTCCGGCAGCGGACGCGGAGACCGGTTCACCGAGTGAGAGCCGCCCGGCTTCTAGTCGGGCCTCCTCGAGGCAACCCGGGAGATCGGCGACCGAGCGCACTCCGTTCACGCGCACGACTTCGTCGGCGGCCGTTCGTTCGACGATCCGCCAACCGTCCTGACCGGCTTCCGGCGGGTTGGTCGCGGGCAGATGGAACACGGCGGCGAGCATGGCCACGGTGGCGGCGGGTATGGGCATCGGCATGGTGATCTCCTCTGACAGACAGTCGCGGACGGGCGGCCCTGGAACACCAGGGCCGCCGCCGGTCTTTTGGGGGGTGACTGCTGGCCGGCTGACTGTCAGATCAGCCGACAGACGAGACGATACCGCCGGATCGCCGCACACCCCCGGCGGCTGTCCTCACGAGGCAACACGATACGGCGCGGCAAGGTCCGTTTCGCAGGCATTCGTCACGCCGGCATGCTCCCGGGGCGCCTCAGACGACCGCCCCGCCGAATCCGTCACGGCTTGCGGCACCGCCACGTCGCCCGCATGCGTGCCGGCCGCCGTCAACGGAAGCCCGCCCGCCGCCGTTGATATCGGTTGGTGCCCGCAGCGGCTCGGCGTAGCATGAGTAGTTCCCGCCGTGCTGTGAGGGCAGCGCCGTGCGCTCCCGCGCCCATGGCGCGAGGCCCGCGACGCGAGCGGCCACTACGGATGCTTCGACCAGGGAGGATCTCGATGACCGAAGCCCATGCCGGTGTCGGCAACACGAACGAACTCGAAAGCCTGCGCAAGATCACCATCTTCGACTACGCGCTCCACATCGCGAGCCCGCTGGTGTCGGTGATGACGCTCTCCGTGATCGCGCTGATCATCAACTACGTGAAGATCGGTGAGACGCGCGGCACTCCCTACGAGAGCCACATGCGCAACATGATCAGCACGTTCTGGTGGACGGCGCTGTGGCTGGTGCTGACGGGTTTGCTCGCGGTCATCTCGTTCGGCGTGTTCGCCTGGCTGATGATCGTGCCCATCCTCTGGTATCTGTATCGAAACATCAAGGGACTGCTGCGTGCGCTCGACGGCCTGCCCATGGACTGACTCCGGCCGTCGCGCCGCGCTCGCGCGGCTCGGAGGGTTCGGTGCCGTGGCACTCGTGGGGGCCGGGTGCGCCAGCCGCGGCCCGTTCGTGCAGGCCCCCGATGTCACCCCGGCCCCGCTACTGCCCGGAACCCGCTGGCAGTATCAGCGCGTCAACCGCTACAACGGACTCGAGATCGAGGGCCGGCTCTGCGAACTCGAGCAGGCCGCGCCGGAGTTGGTCGTCCTCTGGCGCGGACCGGGCGGCGACGAACTGGCCCGCGAGCGCTACGTGGACGCGTGGCGCGTGATCGAGGAACCCCAGTTCGCCGAGCCTGTCCGCTACGAGGATCCGGTGCCGGTCACCCCGCCCGGGTTCCGGGCCGGCGCCCGTCTGCGGGTCGAGACCCGCTACAAGGCTCCGGGCAGTCCGCGGTGGCTGCGCTGGCGCACCGATCTGTTCGCGCCGGGCTGGCAGCAGATCGTCGTGCCGGCCGGCACGTTCACCGCGCTGCGCATCGAGCGCACGCATTACTTCGAACCGTGGCAGTTCACCCGATTCTCCGCGAGACGCGAGGAAACCCTTTGGTACGCGCCCGCGGTCGGGCGCTGGGTCAGGCGTGACTGGACCGGCTACTTCAAGGACGAGACGACGCTGGGCGGCAGCGGGCCGCTGGCGGCCAACTCGGCGGCCGAGGAGCGCGAAGAGTCCGTCAGCTGGCGCCTGGCCGCCTACGAACCGGCTCCCGTGTCGGGCTGAACCAGACCACCGGTCCTTCGGGCGGTTTCCGTCATAATCGGCGGCGTCTCCTGCACCAGCCCCAGCATCACCACCCACGTCACCGGAATACCCTTCTTGATATTCTCCACCACGGAATTCTTAAACTTGTCGTAGTCCGGCGTCGTCGCCCGCGCCTCGATCAGAATATCCGCCTGCATCATCTCC
>JAUIAI010000092.1 GCA_030425615.1 Gammaproteobacteria bacterium | reverse complement strand
CGTCCGCGGCGAACACGCCGCCCACCTGGCGATCGGCGAGTTCCGTGGTCGTCAGGTCCATGACGGCCGCGATGTCACCGGCGTCCACGAGTTTCTCCATCGAGCGCCCGCCGACGCCGGTGGCGTGGAAGACCAGACAGTCCAGTTCGGACCGCAGGCGGCGCACCACGCCCTGCACGCAGGGTGTGGTCACGCCGAACATCGTGATGCCCAGCGCGGGTTTCGCGGCGGCGCGGCGGGCACGGCGCTGCTCGGCGGAGGGGGCGGCCGCGATCATGCCCGCCAGTGCGGCGGCACCGTTGGCCAGGATGGTCTCGGTGACCGAGTTGATGCCCTGGATGTCGGCCACCGAGTACATCATCATGATGTCGGCCGGCCCCACGTAGGGCCCGACGTCCCCGGACGCGACCGTCGAGATGATCAGCTTGGGCACGCCTACCGGCAGCGCGCGCATGCCCGGCGAGACGAGTGCCGTTCCGCCGGATCCGGCCGCGGAGATCATGCCGCCGACATCCCGCTGACGGGTGACCCAGATCTCGAATGCCTCACTCATCGCGGTCACCGCGGCTCCGCGGTCGTCGCCGAAGACCGCCCGGCTGCCACGCGGATGGCACGAGGCGACCTCCGTCGCGCTCACGTCGGTATGCGCACCGTGGCGGGTGGTGGAGAGATCGACGGTACGCGTGGCGATCCCGTGTTCGCGCAGGCGGTCCCGGATGAACAGGAGCTCGGGACCCTTGGTGTCGAAGGTGCCCGCGACCAGCGCCGTACGCCCGAGCTGCTCGGCCACGAGCCGCGGACGGGCTGCCGGCAGCGGGGCAGACCGGGGCACGGTCCGGGTCGCGGTGCCGGCCCGGGTCGACAGGGGTTCGAAGGCAGTGCCCCAGCGCGTGGGTGCGCCCTGGCCGCGGGTGGCCGCGCCCGGCCTGGGCGAGTCCGCGCGGACCGGGGCCGCGAAGACCCGCGCCGCGGCAGGCCCGGGCCCGGCGGCGGGTTCTTCGATCGCTCCGACGGTGCGCCCGGGCGGCGCGGTGCCGTCTTCCGGCGCGGTCTCCGTCTCCGGTTCGCCGTGACGCCCGACGCCCAGCAGGCGCTGCTGGAGGTCGCGGTCGGCTGCAAGTTCGGCCGCCGGCATCACCCGGTTGATCCGGCCGTTGACCATGATGGCCACCTGCTCGGCCACCTCCGTGGCGACGCCGATGTTCTGCTCGACGAGCAGCACGGCGAAATCTCCGTCGGCCGCGATCTCGCGCAGCATGCGCTCGACCAGCTGGACGATGACCGGCGCCAGCCCCTCGGTCGGCTCGTCCATGATCAGAAGGTGAGGGTTGCCCAGCAGCGCCCGGGATATCGCCAGCATCTGCTGCTCGCCGCCGGAGAGCTGGGAACCGCCGTTCCCGCGTCGCTCGGCGAGGCGTGGGAACGTGCTGTAGATTCGCTCGATGTTCCACGAGCCGTCCTCGCCATCGCGCGCGGCCAGGCGCAGGTGCTCGTCGACCGTCAGGCTCGGGAAAATCCGCCGGCCCTGCGGTACGTAGCCGATGCCCAGGTTCGCGATCTGGTTCGGGCTGCGGCCACGGATCTCGCGGTTGTTGAAGCGGATGGAGCCGCCACGCGTGGGCACCAGACCCATGATCGCGTTGCAGAGTGTGGTCTTGCCCATGCCGTTGCGGCCGACCACGGAGACGATGCCGTGCGGCAGGGTGAGGTTCACGCCCTGAATCGCATGGGACTCACCGTAATAGACGTGAAGATCACGGATCGCGAGCATCGGCGCGGGTTCGCGGCCGGTCACCGGCTCAGCCATGTGCGCCTCCCAGGTAGATCTCCTGGACCTGCGGATCGTTCTCGATCTCCTCGGGCGAACCCTCCTTGAAGATCCGGCCGTTGTGCATCATGGTGACCCGTTCGACGACGCGCAGCGCCACGTCGAGGTCATGCTCGATGATGATGAAGCCGATGTGCTCGGGCAGGGCGGTCAGAATCTCGATCAGTTCGGCGCGCTCGCGCGGTGACAGACCCGCCGCCGGCTCGTCGAACAGGATGAATCTCGGCGCTGCTGGCCGTGGCTGAGCTGGGCCACCGGGGTGTCGCGCACCGCGTCGAGGTGGACCAGCTCGACGATGTGCCGTGCCGCTTCCAGTGTCGGGTCGTCCTGGCGCGGGCGAAGCAGGGAGTAGCGACCGCGCGTCACGCCGCGGCAGGCGAGAAAGATGTTGTCGATCACGCTCAGACCGTGGAACAGCTGTGAGATCTGATACGTGCGTCGCAGGCCGCGCCGGATGCGCTCGTGCGGCGGGTAGCGCGTGACGTCCTCGCCGAAGAACCGGATCCGGCCGGCCGTTGGCGGGAAATCGCCGGTGACCGCGTTGAACAGGGTGGTCTTGCCGGCGCCGTTGCTGCCGAGGATCGCACGCCGCTCGCCGGCGCGAACCGAAAGGCTGACGTCGTCCAGCGCCACCAGGGCACCGAACCGGCGGCTCACGCCGTCCAGTTGCAGTGCCTGGGTGTTGGCGCTGGCGAGTCGCCCGGCAGCCGACTCAGCCACGAGCCGGCTCCGTGCAACGTGCGTCGGACACGTGCATCGTCACGGGCACTCGGGGTTGGTACGGCTCACCGGTCCGAGGGCGAGGAACTTCTCCTCGTCCATGCCGAGGCGCTGGTCCACGCTCTTGACCACCTTGACGACCTTGTTCACCAGGTTGCCGTCCGGGCCCTCGACCACCTCGGTCACGAAGTTGTCGCCGATGGCCTGTCGGTTCTTGTCGAGCTTCACCATGCCGGTGGGCGTCTCGAACTCCAGGTTGGACAGTGCCTCGCGGAACTTCCCGTGTCCGTCAGAGAGATCGCCATCGACCTTCTGCAGCGCGAGCAGGGCGGCCTTCGTGTTGATGTAGTAACCGTGCGCGAAGATCGACGGCGACGGGAAGCCGTCCGGGTACTCCTTCTTGTAGGCTTCCACGAAGGACTTCCAGCGCGGATCGTCCCAGGTGTCGGCCATGGGACCGGCGGCGGGCGTGCCGATCACGAAACTCCGGGTACGGCCCTTGGAACCCAGTACGGTCTGATCCACGGTGATCGTGCCGCCGATCAGTGGCAGGTCTCCGCCGGCCTGTTCGTACTGCGTCAGGAAGTTGACCGAATCAGCGCCCCCGAGCGCCACATAGATGGCGTCGATGTCGTCCGGCAGGCCCGCGATCACGGACGAATAGTCCTTGTTGCCGATCGGCACCCAGAACTTCGACGTCACCTTGCCGCCCATCGCGCAGTAGGGAACCATGAACCCGAGCACCTGCGTGTAGGGGAACGAGTAATCCTCGGCCAGGACCGCGATGCGCTTGTAGCCCTTCTCATTGAAGACGTACTCCGGCAGACCGGACATCCACTGGGCGCCGTCCATGTTGAAACGGAAGAAGTTCGGCGAGGGGTCGCGCAGCGTGGTGTCCTGGGCGCCCGACACGCCGTTGATGAACGTGACTTCGGGCTTGCCCTTGGAGTAGTCCTTGACCGCCAGGCCTTCAGAGCCCGACAGCGGGCCGATCATGATGTCCACGCCGTCCTGCTCCACGAGCTTGCGTGTGGCGCGGATGGCGCTGTCCGGGGAGGCGTCGGACGAGCCGGTGATCAGCTCGATCTTCTTGCCGGCGACCTCGTAGTTGAATTCCTTCAGGGCGAGCTTCAGGCCGCGCATGCCGTCTTCACCGAGTACGGTGAAGGCGCCTTCCAGCGTGGCGAGCCCGCCCATCTTGATGGTGTCCTGTGCCTGCGTGGTGGCGGGCAGCGCGAGTGTGGCCGTGATCCCCGCGGCCAGCGCTGACTGGACCAGCAATCTTCTTTGCTTCTTCATGGATTCTCCTCCGTGGGCAAAGCGTGGTGGGTCGCCGCCTAGGGTGACGACGTGGTCGACGCGCCGGGCAGCAGTCTCGGCTTCAGGCGCTTCCAGAGCCCGAGCAGACCGTCCGGCGAGAAGAAGATGATCAACAGGAAGACCAGCCCGATGACCGTGTTGAATCGTTCGCGGTCGATGAGGTCGATCGCGAAGTTCTCCAGCAAGACGAACAGGATCGCGCCGACGAACGGCCCGATGGGGTGGGCGAGTCCGCCCACCACGGCGATCACCAGGATGTCGATGACCACGTCGACTCCGACGGATCCGGGCGATATCCGCCCGTTGAACCAGACGGAGAGCACGCCCGCGGCCGCGGCGATGATGCCGGCGAGGAAGTAGGCGGCCACCCGGTGCGACTTCACGTGAAAACCCAGCGCGTTCATTCGCCGGGGGTTGTCCCGGATGGCCTGCAGGCTCAGGCCGAACGTCGAGCGGCGCAGGTACAGCACGAAGGCATACGAAACGGCGGCGACCGCGAGCGCGAGGTAGTAGAACGGGACCGGTTCGCGCCAGTCGACGCCGAAGGCGGTGGGGGCGTGTATGCCGCTGAATCCCGTGAAGCCGTTGAAGATCGTGTAGTTCTGGCGCACGAAATAGAAGAACGCCACGGCGATCGCCAGCGTGATCATGATGGTGTAGATGCCTTCGGTTCTAACCGAGATCGCGCCGATCAGGGCCGCGACGAGCGCGCCGATGAGAATGGCGAGCGGTGCGACGAGCCACCAGGGCCATTCGGGCCCGATATTGGCGTTGTTCGCGCTCAGAATCGCGACCATGTAGCCGGCCACCCCGGCGATCGTCAGCTGTGCCAGCGAGACCATGCCGGCGAACCCGGCCAGCATCATCAGCGACAGGGCGATGGTGCCGAGAATCAGTGAATAGGCACCGATCTGGTAGGCGAAGAAGGGTGAGACGATCCAGGGGTAGACGAGCAGCAGCAGGATCACCAGCCACGCGCCCGGGTGTAGTCCGGCGATGCGGGCCATTGGCGGCGGTTCGGTCACACTCATGAGGAACGGCCCATGATGCCCTGGGGCCGGAAGGCGAGGGCTGCCACCATGATGACGAACGTGAGCACCACGCCGTAGGTGGGGAAATAGGCCAGGCCGATGTTCTCCGCCACGCCGATGAGCAGCGCGCCGATGGCCGCGCCGGTCACCGAACCCATGCCGCCCACGATCACCACCACGAGCGAGGCGAGCAGGTAGCGCACGTCCTCGCCGGGCGCGATCGACAGCGCCGTGCCGCCGATGACGCCGGCCAGCCCGGCCAGGCCCGCGCCGATGGCGAACACGCCGGCGAACAGTCGCTGGACGTTGACGCCGCCCGCTGCGAGCATCTCGCGGTCGTCCACACCGGCGCGAACCATCATTCCGGCCCGCGTCTTGTTGAGGAACAGCCACAGGGCGATACCGATCGCGATGGCGGCCACGAGCACCGCGATCCGGTACGTGGGGTACTTGAGGTAGACGGCCGCGCCGTTGGAGCGGAAGCCCGTGACGATGGGCAGCTGGGTGGCGCCGAACAGCCACTCAGGCGGCTGGAACTGATACGTGGTGCCGGTCCAGACGGCCAGCATCAGGTCGGCGAGCACGATGGAAATGCCGATCGTGACCAGTGTCTGACGCAGGTCGTCGCCCTCCATGCGGCGAAAGACCACCACCTGCAGCAACGCACCCACCAGCGCCATGCTCAGGCCGCCGGCGAGCAGTCCCACGGTCCAGGAACCGGTGGCTTCGGCGGCCTCGTAGCCGAGATAGGCCCCGAGCAGGAAGAGCGATCCGTGCGCGAGGTTGACGTTGCGCATCAGCCCGAACACCAGCGTGAAGCCGCTGGCGACCAGGAAGTACAGGCCGCCCAGCGTGATGCCGTTGAACAGGGCGTTGACGAACAGTTTCTTGCGGCCGATCAGCGCTTCGAGCGCGTCGGGCCACGGCGCGAAGACGAGCCACGCCAGCACCGCCGCCAGCAGCAGCCAGAGCCAGATGCGGACGGTGCGCGACATCAGGCGCCGTTCCCGTTGCGGCCGTTGCGGCCCGGCATCGACCGGTGGAAGCGGCCGTCCTTCATGACCGCGAGGATGCGTTCCCGCTTCTGCAGGACGCGGACATCGGCCACGGGGTCCCCGTCCACCAGGATCAGATCGGCCAGATAGCCCGGTTTGACCTGACCCAGTTCGTGCGGCCGCCCCATGATCTCGCCGCCCAGGCGGGTCGCGGAGATCAGTGCCTCCATGGGCGTGAAGCCGAGCAGGTCCACGAAGTACTCGAGGTCGTTCGCATTCGTGCCGTGCGGTGTCCAGGCGAAGCCGTAGTCGCCGCCGGGCAAGACCCGGATGCCTGCCTGTTTCATCTTGCGCATGGTCTCGATCGCGCGTTCGTATTCCTCGTGGTAACCCATCTGGCCGGCGACCTCGGGGGGCAGGCCGTAGTCGCCCGCGTGGTAGCCGGTGTTACGCAGCCAGGCCAGGCCGGGCGCCACGAAGAACTCGTTCCTGCGCGACGCCAGCTCGTCGATGGTCCGGTCCGATGCGTAGGAGGCGTGGTAGATGATCTCGATGCCGTACTGCAGGCAGTAACGCACCGACTGGTCGGAGCGCGCGTGCGCGCAGACCCGTTTCCCGCGTGCCTTCGCCTCGCGCACGGCCATGGCGATCTCGTCCTCGGCCATGGGGGTCTCCTCGGCACCCACGCCCGTGATCGACTCGCCCGAAAGATTCAGTTTGATCAGGTCGACGCCGAACTTGATGAAGCGTCGTACCGCGGCGCGCATCTCCTCCGGACCCGAGATCACGCAGCCGAAGTTCATTTCAGGGAACATCAGGTGCGGCGGGGATGTGTCGCCCAGGCCCCCGAGGGTCGCGATCTCCGGGCCGTTGGCCAGATAGCGCGGTCCGGGCAGCTGACCGGCGTCGATGGCGTTGCGGATCACGACGTCCAGACGTTCCTTGGCCGAGGCCGCGCCCACGCACATGGTGTAGCCCATGTCGATCAGGATCGCCGCGGTGCGGGCGCTCACCAGGGTGTGCTCCTCCGGGGGCATCAGCATGATGGCCTCGAGCGTGGCCGCGTCGTTCCAGCTGAAGTGGGTGTGCGCGTCACACAGACCGGACATCAGTGTGGCGCCGCCGCCATCGACCACGGCGTGGTCGTGTCCGGTACCTGGGAAGCGCTTGCTCCCCCGGGCCACTTCCTTGATCCGGTTGCCCTGGACCATGACTTCGCCGGTGTAGGGGTACTCGCCGCTGCTGTCGAGCACACGCACGTTGGTGAAGAGCGTTCGTTGGGGCGTGTCTGCGGGCATGGTCAGCCTCCCGCCATCGCGTGGCGGATCAGGTGGTGTCGGAGGGCTTCGCCGCAGGCCTTCGGCGCCTCGACGGGCGTCCAGTGGCCGCAGGCGTCGATCAGTTGCAGGCGTGCCTGCGGGAGTCGGTCGGCCAGCGCCTGGGCCATGCCCGGCGGGGTCACCGGGTCTTCGCGGCCGGTGACGAGGGTCACCGGGCAGGTGATTCTCGTGGGGTCGATACGCACCGCCTCGGCCAGCGCCTCGCAGAGCGCCGCATAGCCTTCGGCGGACTGGCGCATCAGGCTCTCCCTGACGTACAGACCGATCACCGGATGGGCCTCGAGGCTGCGGCTCGCCACGGTATGGCTGGCGATCTGGTTCGCGACCTGGGCGAGCCCGCCGCCACGGACGGCCTGTGCGCGCTCCCGGAGGGCGTCTCGGGCGGCCTGCGCGGGCTCGGTGATCGCCCCGAACAGCACCATCGAATGCACCAGGTCGGGATGCTCGGCGGCCAGCCGCGACCGGAGGGCGACGACCTGCCGGCGCGCCGGCGTGTCACGCGTCCAGCACCGCGCCTCGAGCCGTGCGACCGGCAGGAT
>JAUIAI010000953.1 GCA_030425615.1 Gammaproteobacteria bacterium | reverse complement strand
ATCATCCAGCTCGCCCGCGACGCCGGGGCACGCAAGGTCTACTTCGCGTCGGCGGCGCCGCCCGTGCGTTTTCCGAACGTCTACGGCATCGACATGCCGACCCGGGGTGAGCTGATCGCGCACGGCCGCACGCCGGACGAAGTCTGTCGGGCCCTGGGGGCCGATGCCCTCGTCTATCAGACGATCGAAGGCATGGCACGTTCGATCACCGATGTGAATCCGAGGCTCACGCAATTCGAGTCCTCCTGCTTCGACGGCCGCTACATCACCGGCGACGTCGACGACGCGTACCTGGATCTCCTGGCCAGCATTCAGGCGGGCAACCGCCTGCGTGCCGACGAGGAGATCGCACGCAACCAGCTCGATCTCGCGCTCTGACCGGCCGCGCCCGGCGGCGCCGCCACGTGGCCGGCTTCACCTCGCCGGCCTGCGCTATACTGATTGCCAGCAGCCGAGACGGGTGTCTCCGACATTCCAGACGGCTGAATGCGCCGATTTGACCCAGATTGCGGGCGCGAGGCGGCCATCCTGATTCGGGATGGTCTGCTGAAAAGTGCGGCTAAAGCGGAAGATTCCATCGACTCTCCGGTTTCGTCGCGTCCGCGTCCGGGCCTGCGTGCGGCCGTCGCGAATGCGCGGCAGTCACGCGCCCTCGGTTCTGCCCGTTCATCGTCCGGAGTCGAAATGTCCGATCACCCCGCGGCCGAGTTCTCTCCCGAAACCCTTGCCTTGCGCGCCGGCGTCGAGCGCAGTGCCTTTCAGGAGCACAGCGAGGCGTTGTTCCTGACTTCGAGCTTCGTTTTCGACGATGCCGCGCAGGCGGCGGCGAGGTTCGCGAACGAGTCGCCCGGATACATGTACTCGCGCGCGGGCAACCCGACGGTGAGTGCGTTCCAGCGGCGCCTTGCCGCGCTCGAGGGGGCAGAAGCCGCGGTCGGCGCCGCCTCCGGGATGGCTGCGATCCAGGCGGTGTTGCTCGGTCTCTGCTCCGCGGGGGATCACATCGTGGCCGCGCGCGAACTGTTCGGCGCGAGCGTGCAACTCCTCGGGATCGTGCAGCGATTCGGGCTCGAAGTCACGTTCGTGACGCTGACCCGTCCCGAGGAATGGCGTGCGGCGATTCGTCCGAATACCCGTCTGCTGTTCATCGAATCGCCCTCGAATCCGCTCACGCGGGTGGCCGACATCGCGGAACTCGGGCGGATCGCCCGTGAAGCGGATGCCCGGCTGGTGGTCGACAACTGCTTCTGCTCACCGGCGC
>JAUIAI010000952.1 GCA_030425615.1 Gammaproteobacteria bacterium | reverse complement strand
ACGTTGATCTTGAACTGGCAGATCACGATGAAGATGCCTGTCAGGCCCAGCGCGAGTTCAGGCGAGGCGGCCATCTGACCGAAGACGGTCAGGTACATGTGTACCGGGTCGGCCGCGTCCCCGAAATCGACGCCGTGGCGGAACGCGTAATAGGCGAGAAACGACCCGGCGAAGATCTTCAACGCCCCGAACAGGATCCAGCCGGGTCCCGCGCTGATCATGGCGAACCACCAGGCCAGCCGGCGACCGCGACGGGGTCTCGGCAGGAACCGCAGGTAGTCGACCTGTTCGCCGATCTGGGCGATCAGGGAGAACAGAACGGCCGAGGCGGAGCCGAAGAGGGCGATCGAGAACGAGCCGTCGGTGGCGCCGAGCAGACCGGTGTAGCCGGTCCATGCACGGACCGGCTCGACGCTCTGGGCGGCGATGAACACGAACGGGGTGATCTGCAGCACGACCCAGAATGGCTGGGTCCAGCTCTGAAAACGACTGATGAAGGTCACGCCGTGCGTGACCAGGGGGATCACGAGCAGGGCGCTGACGACATAGCCTACGGCGAGCGGCACGCCAAGGAGCAGTTCCAGGGCCGTCGCCACGATGGCCGCTTCGATCGCGAAGAAGATGAACGTGAAGCTCGCGTAGATCAGCGAAGTGACGGTCGAGCCGATGTAGCCGAAGCCCGCGCCCCGGGTGAGGAGGTCGATGTCCACGCCGTAGCGGGCGGCGCTGTATGAGATCGGCAGTCCGGCGAAGAAGATCAGCACCGCCGTCACCAGGATGGCCAGCGCCGCGTTCGTGAACCCGTAGTTCAGTGTGATCGCGCCGCCGATCGCTTCGAGTGCGAGAAAGGAAACCGCGCCGATCGCCGTGTTCGCGATTCGTGACGGCGAGAAACGACGTACGTCGTACGCCGTGAAGCGCAGGGCGAAGTCCTCGAGCGTCTGGTTGGCCACCCACCTGTTGTAGGTGCGCCGGATGCGCGGAATCTGTTCGATGCTCACGGACGGAAGGACTCCTGACGGGCGCCCCGGCCAGGGCCCCGTTGCGGTGCGCGAAGCCGGTTACGCGCTATAGGGCACTGCAACAATCGGGCCAGGCGCTCACGATGCAGACGCTCGCCCGGCATTGGTGCAGGTGTGCACTCATCTTGATCGGAATCCGGAAAAAGTCCGAACAATCAGGTGTGTGCGCATCGTGTTGGGCCGTTGGTCGAATCATATGGAGAAGATGACGCAAGCGGTATACGTCAATCGCCCCATTGTTG
>JAUIAI010000091.1 GCA_030425615.1 Gammaproteobacteria bacterium | reverse complement strand
GAGAACGGCAACTGCGGCTGGGGATACGGCGTCGGCGATAAGGATTTTCATTTCGTAGCTCCGTGGTCGGCTGACAACATCTTCCGATTAGTGACCGGCGGCTTCGGCGTAGATTTTCTGCACCGCCGCGACGCCTTGGCCGAACTCGACCTTGTGACCGATGCCGGCCAGGATCAGCTCGAGCTCCGCAACCGTGGCGAACAGGTCGTGGAAGTCAAAGTAGCCCAGGTGGGCGATGCGGAAGATCTGGCCCTTCATCGTGCCCTGGCCGTTGGCGATGATCGCGTTGAACTCGTCGCGGTAGGCCTTGACGATCTTGCTCGAATCCATGCCCGCCGGCGCCTGGATGGCCGTCACCGAGCCCGCCGGGTTCTTTTTGGCGAACAGCTCCAGCCCCAGCGCCACAGCGGCGGCGCGGGTGGCTTTGGCCAGCGACTGCGCGTTGTCAATCAGCGACTCGCGGCCGATCTCACGGATGTACTCACGGCTCTCGAAAGTGCCGATCCCCATGCCATGAGGCTTCGAGCTGGTGAACGGCCGGAACAGGCGGTTGCGAACGAACTGTTCGCTCATGCCCTTGCCGTTGTCGACGACTTCGACGATCACCATGTCTGCTTCTATACCTGCCCGAACGATGACGGAGCCACGGGCCGAACAGGCCTCTGCGGCGTTCTGCACCAGATGTCCGATCACGCGTTCGAGACGGTCTTCGTGCGCGCGGACCTTGACGGACCGCACGTCGGGCGACAACTCGAGCCTGGGGGACGGTCGCAGCATGCGCTTGGCATGACGCACCCGTTCCAGGATCTCGGCCAGCGCCACCGGCATCGGGCTCTCGATCGGTCTGGTTCCTGCTCTCAATTGGAGCAGCAGACCCCGCATGCGTTCCAGGACGTTTTGCACGGTGGCGAGCATGTCGGCCTGGAAATTCGGGTCGTTGCGGTGACGTTCGGCATTTTCCGTGAGCAGCGAGAGCTGGGAGACCAGCGTCTTGAGATCGTGCACCACGAAGGCGGAGAGGCGGTTGAAGGAGTCGAACTGCTGCGCCTGGACCAGTTGTTCCGTCGCCTGCTGAACCCCCAGATAGCTTGCGATTTGCCGTCCTGCCGTCTTCAGCAGATCGCGAACCTCCCAGTTCACCGGCATCGGGGCCACCGATCGCTCGAGCAGGGCGATGCCGACGAGATCGTCCTGCAGGAGCAGCGGAACGACGAGCCAGCTCTGCGGCCGGTTCAGCTCTTCGGGGATCTCGAGGCCCGGATAGTGCTCGGGCGAGTCCGCGAACTCGCCGATGTCGATCACCCACTGACGGCGTCGAAGGTAGGCCACCATCGGGTGGCGTGAGGAGATCTCGATGGCGGGGCCGTCGTAGTCGAACCCCGCGCGGAATGCGTAGAGCGAGCCATCGTTCATCCACAGCGCGGCGCCGGCGCTGTCGACCAGCCCCGCCAGCCCCCGCAGGGCGCGCTCTCCCAGGCTCTGATCACCGATCTCGACCGTTCGCTGGTTGCTACCGGGTTGTGACAGCAGCTGGGTCAGTTTCAGCCATTCCTCACGGTAGTCGTAGCGGTAATCGAAGAAGTGCTTGGAGATGAGCACCCGGATCCGGGCGCGAAGTCTCGCCGAGAGCGAGAAGGCCAGCAGCGCGGTCACGGCCACGAAGAGCACCAGGGCCTGGGCGACCGCACCCCATTCCCCGCCCACGGCACGAACGTAGTAGCCGCCGAAGGCAGCCAGCGCGATGTAGGCGGCCGCGGCCACCAGCGCGGTGGAATGGAACATCACCCGCCGTGACACCGAAATGTCCAACTGCCAGTCGCGGTTCTGCATCGCAGCCAGTGCGAGCAGGGGAGCGAGCAGGGCGTTCGCGAAGCCTCGTGCGGTCCACCAGTGCAGGTTCAGGGCTGCATAGAGCAGGGCGTCGCTGTAGAGAAGGAGATCGAAGCCCAGCATCGCGAGGATCGCCACGGCCAGGAAGCGGATCGACCAGCGCTTGCCCGGCGTGGCGTTGCGGTAGACCTGCTCGAGGACCACCAGGCCGAAGAGCGCCGCCAGGATACGGGCGGTGAACACGAGCCGCAGGTCGCTCTCGAACAGATCCGCCACCAGCCCGACCGCACCGAGCCCCAGTGCGAGTGCGAGCCCCGTGGCCCGCAGGCGGCGCATGTCGAGACGGTCGTCGCGGTGCGAATTGTCCTGCGTGGGCAGCGCCAGGAGGAAGGCCGTCCAGGCGAAGGTTCTCAGCGCCTCCGAGCCGCTGCCGACCAGATCGGGAACCTGGACGACCGTGAGTCCCAGCGCCATGACCGCGGCCCAGGCCGACTGCAACACGGTGGCGAAGAGGAACAGTCGTCCGCCCCGATCGGCGTGACCCCGCATCGCCAGCAGGAGTGCGAGCAGGGAGAAGGCCAGCGCCGCGAAGGCGAAGCTGATGAAACCGAGGAATTGTGAATCCATAGCGTCGTGTCGGACGCCCGGCGCAACCGTACCCCCGCGGGGTGGTTCGCGGCCCGATCGTGATCAGTCCGTTCTCGTTTGACCGACAATCGTACTTGAGATCGGCGGCGGGCCGGTCTCCGGGCGCGTGCCGGCCGCCGCGGTGACGTCCGCAGCCATCGGGCGCTGGCCGAAGAAGCGTGCGAAAGCCTCGACCAGCCCGGGGTAGGCCTGGCCCAGGGCCGGGCTCGCGCAGAAGAAGGCCTCGACGGCGACCGCCAGGCACTCGGCGGGATCGGTGGCCGCATAGGGGTCCAGGGGCAGGCCGGCGTACCAGGCATCGGCCTCCTCGGATTCCGGGTCGAGGGTGGGCGGCATGTCGCGCTCCAGCCGCTCCAGACGTGCGACGAAATCCTCGTGGACCTCTCCCAGGGCGTGCGCCAGCTGCGCCACGGGACCGTGGCCCTGCGCGTCCGGCGAATCGCTGATGCCGAAGCGTTCGTCCAGTTTGTGGGCGAATTCGTGGATGACCAGGCATTCGCGCTCGCCCGGCAGGGGCGGTGTGATGCCTGGCGCGCTCAGGACGACCGGTCCGGCCGACATCGATTCCCCCGAGAGGACATCCTCCCACTCGGTCAGGATGCCGGACTCGTCGATGCGGGTTCTCGGCGCGATGAACGCATCCGGGTAGATGATCACGTCCACGAAACGGCCGTACGCGTCCAGCCCGAGTTCGAGAACGGGCAGGCAGGCCTGCGCGGCCAACTGCCAGCGCAGGCGTTCGTGTGGCTCGTAGCCGCGCGCGCCGATGACATGTTTCTCGTCCAGGAAGCGCTGCATCAGGCGCCCGAGCCGGGCCCTGGCGTCGGCATCCAGGTGCTCGAACAGGGCGGTTCGGCCGACCGCGGCCAGGGAGGGTACGCGCGTGCCAGCCGGCGTGGCCGTGCCGGGAGCCGGCCGGCGGGGCCACCAACGTTCGAACCAGCTCGAAATCATCGACGAACCACTTCCTATAATCGGGAATGCAAGGCTATACCGCGTCAGACGCGATGCAAACTCTGGAGTCCCGGGCCCGGGCGTGGGCCGAATCCCGCGTGACCGATGCCGGTGTGCTCGAACACGGCCGCGGCACGGCAGGGATTCTCTCCGAGATCGGCGCCGATGACGCAGCCCGCGCGGCGGCCTGGCTGTTCGGCGCGCCCCAGGAGCTGACCCTGGGCGAGGTTCGTGAAACCTTCGGCGACACCGTCGCCCGGCTCGTGGACAGCATGCGCACGCTCCGCCGCCTGCAGGAACTGCACCGGGGGCAGGCCCCGGCGCGTCGCTCGCGAGAGCAGGCCGCGCGTGCTGAGGCACTGCGCCGGATGCTGCTGGCCCTGTCTGTCGATGTGCGGGTGGTGCTGCTGCGGCTGGCCTCCAGGCTGCAGACCCTGCGTCTGGCCGCCCGGGAGCGGCGTGCGCCGCCGGAGGACATCTGCCGCGAGACGCTGGACCTGCTCGCGCCGCTGGCCAACCGGCTCGGCATCGCCCAGTTCAAGTGGGAGCTCGAAGACCTCGCCTTCCGCTTCCTCGAGCCGGATCGTTACCACGAGATCGCGCGGGATCTGAAGGAAACACGTCGTCAGCGACAGGCCGTGATCGACACCGCCATCGCGCGACTGCGCGACGCGCTCGGTGGTCAGCCCGCCGGGGTGCAGATCAGCGGCCGGCCCAAGCACATCGTCAGCATCATCCGCAAGATGCAGGCCAAGGGTCTCACGCTGGAGCAGTTGCACGACCTGCTCGCGATCCGCGTGCTCGCGGACTCCGAGGCGGGCTGCTACCACGTGCTCGCGAAGGTGCACGAACTCTGGCCGGCCATTCCCGGCGAGTTCGATGACTACATCCGCCGTCCGAAGCCGAACGGATACCGGTCCCTGCATACGGTCGTGGCTCTGGACGAGCGGCGGCGGCTGGAGGTCCAGATTCGAACGAACGCGATGCACGAGGCGGCGGAGTACGGCGTGGCTTCGCACTGGCGCTACAAGGAGGGCAGCTCCGGCCGCCGCGAAGAGGCCTTCGACGACCGCGTGGCCTGGGTGCGGCAGCTGCTCAGCTGGCAACGCGAGGTGGGCGAGGCCCTGGGGGTGGGGAGCGAATCGTCCGGACTCGACGAGCCGGTCTACGCGCTGACCCCGGAGGGCCGCGTCATTGCCCTGCCGCCCGGTTCCACCCCTGTTGACTTCGCCTATCACGTACACACCGACCTCGGCCACGTCTGTCGCGGTGCCCGGGTGGACGGCCATCTCGTGCCGCTCGGCACACCCCTGCGCAGTGGACAGACCGTGGAGATCATCACGGCCCGGGGGGCGGGTCCGGCGGGTCCTTCGAGAGACTGGCTGCGCGCCGATCCGGCGATGCTCGCCAGTCCGCGCGCGCGCCAGAAGGTACGCCAGTGGTTCGCCCGCCAGGACGCGGAGCGCGAGCATACGGAGGGGCGCCTGCAGCTCGAGCGGGTCCTGGCCCGCAGCGGGGCCTCGAACGTCGGGCACGAGGCACTGGCCGGTCGGCTCGGATTCGCCTCGGCCGCGCAGCTCTACGCTGCGGTGGCCCGCGTCGAGGTCGGTCCGCGGGCGCTCGAACGCGCGGTCGCGCCCGAGGCGCCGGTCGATCCGCCCGCCGAAGTCGACTTGCCCGACGTGCCGGTGCGGACCCGCACCCGTCCCGCCGGCGCAGACCGGGGCATCGTCGTCGCCGGGGTGGATGCGGTGCTCCACCAGATCGCGCGCTGCTGCAACCCCGTCCCGCCCGAGCCGATCACCGGCTATGTCACCAGCGGACGCGGCGTGTCGGTTCACCGGGAAGACTGCCGGGTGCTGGCGGGGCTGCGCGCCCGTGCCCCGGAGCGCGTGGTGCCTGCCGCATGGCCGTCCGAAGCCGGCGAATCCAGAGATGCGCGCTACGAGTCCAGGCTAGTGGTGCGCGCGACGCAGCGCCCCGGTCTGGCCGGCGACCTGGGCGAGATCCTTGCTCGGGCGCAGGTCCCCATGGTGCGCAGTCGCACTCATCGCAGCGGCGAAGAGGCGGTCATCACGCTGACGGTCGCCCTGCACGACGCCGACAGTCTCAGGAACGTGCTGCGGCGCCTCGCCCAGGTTCCGGGGGTCAGCAACGTGGCAAGGCAGTGACGCGGCCGGCGGCGGGCACGGTCAGTTCTTCGGTTTCGGTCTGAAGGCCTTGCACACGGCGGGGTCGGTCTCGATACGTGCCGCGCCGATCAGGTCCAGGCAGTAGGGCACGGCGGCGAAGATCCCGTGCACCCGGGGACTGCCGTCCTCGTGCCGCAAGCCCTCCAGCGTCTCCTGGATGGCGCGTGGCTGGCCGGGCAGGTTGATGATCAGGGCTGTTCCGCGGATCACGGCGACCTGGCGTGACAGGATCGCCGTGGGTACGAACTGCAGGCTTATCTGACGCATCTGCTCGCCAAAGCCCGGCATCTCCCGGTCGCCGACGGCGAGGGTGGCCTCCGGCGTCACGTCGCGCGGCGCCGGACCCGTTCCGCCGGTGGTCATCACCAGCCCGCACCCCACCTCGTCGACGAGTTCGATCAGGGTCCTGGAGATGACTTCGCGTTCGTCCGGGATCAGCCGCGTGTGCGGCTCGTAGGGTGTGGTGAGGGCCCGGTCCAGCCAGTCGGTGAGTCCCGGTAGCCCCTTGTCCTGGTAGACGCCGCTGGAGGCCCGGTCGCTGATCGAGACCAGGCCGATGCGGATCGTGTCACTCATGATTCGGCCTCCGAAAGGAATTGCTGCAGGCGTCGGTAGAGTGCCCGCTGATGCTTGGGTGGGCGTCCGGCCGCGCGCTCTTCCCGGGCCATCCGCACCAGCTCGGAGAGATCGGGTGCCTGCGGATGACGGGTCGTGAAGTCTTCCCATCGCAGCGTCCCATCGACGATGCCGTCCCGCCAGCGTGTCGCCTGCTGCATGGGGACGAGCTGCGCGCGGGCGTGATCGCGATCGGTGTCGAGCGCGGCCTCGATCGCCGCGACGTCGAGCAGCGGGTCACGCATGAGCTTGCCGATCAGTTGCATCTGGCGGCGCCGGCCCTCGTGCGCACCGGTGCGGATCCGCGCCAGCGTGCGCAGCGCGTCGCGCAGCGGTTCGGTCAGGGGCAGGGCGTCCTGCCGGGCCGCCGACAGCTCGGTGAGGCGTTTGCCCAGAGCCTGCAGGGCATGCATCTGCCGCTTGCGCGCCGACTTAGATGGCCGCAGGTCACGCGGGTCGTCTTCTGTGGATTCTTCGCTCAACGGTGGTCTTCGGTGGCGGCAGGGTTCGCGTCGGGGCTTCGGCGCGACGCCGGCTCGCCGGCGGGCGGTGCAAACGCGGGGATTCGCGGAAACCGTGGTTTCGCGCTGGTATGATCTTACTCATGTTCCAGTACAAGCTCGCGCAGTTGCGCCAGATCGCCGAACGGGCATTGCAGGAGGGGCGCCGCTGCGGCGCCTCGGCCATGGCGGTCGAGTTGTCCGAGAATTTCGGGCTCAACGTCAACGTCCGGCGGCAGGCCGTCGAGACCATCGAACAGACCCGCGATCGTTCGCTGGGCGTCACCGTGTACATCGGCAAGGCCAGAGGCCATGCCAGCACTGGCGACCTCTCCCTGGCCGCCATGCGCGAGACGGTGCGGGCGGCCTACGACATCGCCCGGTTCACGGCCGAGGACCCGTTCTCCGGTCTGCCGACCAAGGCTTCGCTGGCGCACGACATCCCCGATCTCGATCTCTACCACCCGTGGGAGATCAGCACGGCGCAGGCGGTTCGCAGGGCGCTCGCCATGGAGGGCGCGGCCCTCGCCGTCAGCGACCAGATCGGCAACAGCGACGGCGCCAATGTCTCCACCGGCGAAGGCCAGTTCGTGCTGGCGAACACGCTCGGTTTCAACGATGGCTATCGTTACAGCCGGCACGCCTTGTCGTGCATGCCCATCGCGGTCAGCGGACGCGACATGCAGCGCGACTACTGGTATTCGGTCGACTGCGACCCCGCACGGCTGGCGGTGCCGCGCGCCATCGGCGACTATGCGGCCCGGCGGGCGCTCGCGCGTCTCGGCGCACGCCGCGTCAAGACGGGCCGCGTGCCCGTCCTGTTCGAGGCGCCGCTCGCGTGCGGTCTGCTCGGTCATCTCGCACAGGCGGCCAACGGGGGGGCGCTGTACCGGCAGTCCAGTTTCCTGCAGGACACGCTCGGCACCCAGGTCTTCGCCGACCACGTCGACATTCACGAGCAGCCACACGAAGCACGCAATCTGGGGGCCGCGCCCTTCGACGGCGAGGGTGTGGCCACGCGTGCCCGTCAGATCGTTCGCGGTGGCGTGCTCAAGGGCTACTTCCTGTCCACC
>JAUIAI010000090.1 GCA_030425615.1 Gammaproteobacteria bacterium | reverse complement strand
TGATTCGCTCGGCGAGTGTCGTGGCATAGGCTTTGTCCGCCAGATGGCCCGGGATTTCGACAAAGGCAGGGTCGCCTACGAAGGCGTCCTTGTCCGCTGTTGCGGCCTTCATCGCCTCGCTCACGATGCGGATGTACTCGGTGGTGTTGTGGCCCATGGCCTTCAGGTCGAAACGCTCGAGGATGTTCAGCATCTGTACGAGCATCAGGCCACCGCCCGGGGGGTGGTTCGTGGTCAGCTCGAACCCCCGGTATGACCCACGCAGCGGTTCCGTGCGGGTGGTGGAATATGCCTCCAGATCTGCCTTGCGCATGAGGCCACCGTTGGCCGCAAAGTCCGCGTCGATTCGGTCGGCGATTTCGCCCTTGTAGAACACATCTGCGCCCTCGCGGGCGATCAGCGAGAGCGTGCGGGCAAGGTCAGGGTTCTGCACCCGCTCGCCAATCTTCTTCACTCTCCCGTCGGCGCCGAAGTAGATCGCGCGACCGGTCCGGGAGAACGCAAGGCGCTCCTCGACCTGTACGCGACCCAAGATCGCGCCGTGCGTCCACCAGTGATAGACATGCGGGCGCACGAGAAACCCTTGTTCCGCCTGCCGTACGGCCGGGGCAACGATGTCTGCCCAGTCCCATGACCCGTAGTCACGCGCCGCTTCGAAATACGCCTTGAGCGAGCCCGGGGTGGTCACCGCGCCGTACCCCAGGTCGTTCACCCTGTCCTTCAAGACGAAGCCGAAGCCGTCCCGGGCTTCGCCCTCGAGCCGGTCCTCCCACATGTCGGCCGTTGCGGCCAACGGTGTCTTGCCGTGGAAGTCGATCACCTCATAGCGGTCAGACGCCGGATCGTAGATCTGACAGGAGCCGAACCCCGCGATGCCACACATCTGCGGATCAACCACCCCGGCAACCAGGGCCGCGGCCATCGCCGCATCCACCGCGTTGCCGCCGCGCATCAGCACGCGCGCTCCCGCCTCGGACGCTTCGGGCTGCGCTGTGACGATCATTTGAGTTGGTTCGGCGCCCGACGGCCTCACGTCTGGCGAAGCCTGGGGCGGCCATCGGCTATTGATCGCCGTACATGCGCTGCTGCTCGAATCCCTCGCGATGATTGGATCGCACCTTGGAATGCGAGGCAAGCTATGTAGATTGCATTCATTGGGCGGTTCGCGGCGCTGGTCACGCGCGTCGAAAGAATGGCGCGTGGCCTGAACCCGAATCCCGATACGACGCATCGCGCCTGTCCACCAGCCGCACCAAGGCGTTGAACACGTCATGCCCGCCGCCGTGGCGGGGGTCGAACTGCAGTGCATCGGCACTGGACCTGCGCTGCACTTCCGCGGAGACAGGGATCGTAGGCCCAAGGGCGGCACCGGCCACCTGGATGTCGCAGGCGCGTTGCAGGGTCCATAGATAGACGAATGCCTGCGGCAGATCGTGGCCCCAGGACAGCAGGCCGTGATTGCGCAGGATCACGGCCTGGCATTGGCCGATGGACTGCACCACGCGCGGCCCTTCGTCGGCGTGGACGGTGATGCCCTCGAAGTCGTGGGTGGCAACACGGCCGTTCAGCATGGCCGAATAGAAGTTGTCGCGTGACAGGCCGGCCTCGCTGCAGGCCACGGCGGAGCCGGTGGTGGTGTGCGTGTGCATGACGCAGTGCGCATCCGCGATACCGGCATGAATGGCCGCGTGCAGTGTAAAGCCCGCCGGGTTCACCGGCCATTCGCTTGGTTCGACGATTTCTCCCTGCAGGTTGATCTTGACGAGATTACCGGCGGTGACTTCGCTGAAGTGCAAACCGAAAGGGTTGATCAGGAAGTGGACTTCGCCGCCGGAGGCTTCGGCCGGCAGGCGCACGGTGATGTGGTTGTAGATCAGTTCGGTCCAGCCCAGCAGATCGAAGATGCGGTAGCAGGCGGCCAGGTCGCAGCGCAGCTGGCGTTCTTGGGGATGCATCATGGTTTGATCCTCCGCAGTCGATGCGCCTTTTGCGCTCGGAACACATCATAGCGGGCACGAAACTTGTTGCACCCGGCAGGAAGCGGGTGCGTTGCCCGGGCTCTGCGTGCAATTGCCCGATCCGCGCCCTTCATCCGTGCGCGCATCGGAACCGGCGCCCAACCGAGCCCTGGAGCGACATGACTCTTGCGGATTTCAGAACCCGGCATATCACCCGACGGATTTTCTCTTGGGCGCGCGATCAGATGCCGTCCCTGTCCGAGACCGAGCGCGAGGCGATCGACGCGGGCGAGGTGTGGTTCGACGCCGAGTTGTTCACGGGTAATCCTGACTGGCAGGCGCTGCTGTCCACGCCGCCGGCGAGCCTGACCGACGCCGAGCAGGCCTTTCTGGACGGCCCGTGCGAAACGCTCTGCGGAATGCTCGACGACTGGCAGATCACCCGGACGGGCGATCTTCCGCCGAAGGTCTGGGCCTACATGCGTGAGCATGGCTTCTTCGGCATGATCATCCCGACCCGCCACGGCGGGCTGGGCTTCTCGAATTTCGCGCATTCGCAGATCGTGCGGCGCATCTCCACCTGCTCGATCACGGCCGGCGTCACGGTGATGGTGCCGAATTCGCTCGGGCCGGGCGAGTTGTTGCTGCAGTTCGGCACGGACGAGCAGCGCGAGCACTGGTTGCCACGTCTGGCTCGCGGGCGCGAGATTCCGGCGTTCGGCCTGACCAGCGAGGATGCCGGGTCGGATGCGTCGGCTATGCGCGACGAGGGTGTGGTGTGCAGGGGGCAGTGGGGTAATGAGACCGTTGTCGGGCTGCGCCTTAACTGGTCCAAGCGGTACATCACACTGGGCCCGATCTGTACGGTGCTCGGCCTGGCGTTCAAGTTGCGCGATCCCGAGGGTCTGCTCGAAGGCCGCGGCTCGGAAGGCATCACGTGCGCCCTGGTGCCCACCGATCTGCCGGGTGTGACGATCGGCCGCCGGCACATTCCCTGCGGCCAGATGTTTCAGAACGGTCCCAATCAGGGACGCGACGTGTTCATTCCGCTCGATCACATCATCGGCGGCCCTGATTACGCGGGCAAGGGCTGGATGATGCTGATGAGCGCACTCGCCGCGGGGCGCGGCATCTCTCTGCCTTCGCTGTCCTGCGCCGCGTCGTCGCTCTGTGCGCACGCGACGGGTGCCTATGCGCGGGTGCGCGAGCAGTTCAACATTCCGGTTGGAAAATTCGAGGGCGTGCAGGCCCGGCTCGGGCGACTGGCGGCCAATGCCTACATGCTGGATGCGGCGCGCCGCCTGACCTGCGCGGGCCTCGATCAGGGCCGCAAGCTCGCGGTCATCTCCGGCATCATGAAATCAAACGCGACCTACCGCATGCGCATGGCGATCGACGACGCCATGGACGTTCATGCGGGCAAGACCGTGATCGACGGCCCCAGCAACTACCTGAACAATCTGCACAAGGCGGTGCCGGTGGCGATCACGGTCGAGGGCGCCAACATCCTGACGCGCAACATGATCATCTTCGGCCAGGGGGCGATCCGGTGTCATCCGTATCTGCTGGACGAGGTGCTCGCCCTGGACGAAGGCGACGAGAAGAAGGCACTGGCCGACTTCGACAAGGCGCTCTGGGCGCACGCCGGGCATTTCGTCAAGACGGTGTTTCGCGCGTGGGGGCGCGCCTGGACCGGCGGAATGTTCGCGCCCGCGCCGGCGCAGTCGGGTGCCCTCTCTTCGGTCTATCGGCAGATGTCGCGCCACGCGGCCGCCTTCGCGCTGACCGCTGATTGCGCGTTGCTGACCCTGGGCGGCTCCCTCAAGCAGCGCGAGATGCTCTCGGCGCGCCTGGGTGACGCCTTGTCCGAGCTCTACCTGCTCAGTGCGACGGTCAAGCGCTGGCAGGATGACGGACGGCACAGTGCCGATCTGCCGCTGGTGCAATGGGCAGCCGCCGATTCGCTGGCCGTGATAGCCCGCAGCCTGGACGAGACGCTGGCGAATCTGCCGAACCGGCCGGTCGCCTGGCTGCTGCGGTTCCTGACCCGGCCGGGCGGCGCCCACCACGGGCCTGACGATGCACTCACGCGCACCTGCGCGAAGCTGCTGCTCGAGCCCTCCGAGACCCGCACCCGGCTCACGCAGGGCGTGGGTGCAATCGCTGCGGGTCGGGGCGCGCTGCACGATCTCGAGACTGCGTTTCGTCTGACGGTCGAGGCCGACCCGTTGCTGCGCAAGCTGCGCGAGGAGCGCACCGACATCGACGACGCCGAAGCGTCCGGCCTGATCTCCGAAGCGCAGGCGGCCCTGCTGCGCGAGCATCGCGATGCCGTCGCGCGGGTGATCGCGGTGGACGACTTCGACCCGGCCGAGATCGTGCCCGGCAAGGCAGCGCCGGCGGTCCGGCAGGAGGCGATGGCGTGAGCACGGGACGCACTGTCTACGTCATCGACGGGGCGCGGACCCCGTTCATCAAGGTCAGAGGCGGGCCCGGGCCGTTCACGCCGGTGGACCTGGCCGTGCAGTGCGGACGCCCCCTGCTGCTGCGGCAACCGGTCGCGCGCGAGGCCTACGACCTGGTGATCCTGGGCTGCGTCAATGTGATCGCCGACGAGATGAACCCGACCCGCGTTGCGGCCCTTTGTCTGGGCATGGGTGCCGACATGGTCGCGTTCACGGTTCAGATCAACTGCGGCTCGGGCATGCAGTCGATCGATACCGCTTACCGGACCATCCGCGAAGGGTCGGCCGATCTGGTGCTGGCCGGCGGCACGGAGGCGCTGAGCCATGCCCCGCTGGTGCTGCGCCAGGAAGCAGTTCAGTGGTATGCGGATTTCGCGCGCGCCAAGGGACCGATCGAGCAGGCTGCGCAGCTCAAAGACCTGCGCCCGGACTTCCTGAAACCGATGATCGGTCTGGAACGCGGTCTCACGGATCCGATCACCGATCTGGGCATGGGCCAGACCGCCGAGATCCTCGCTCACCGTTTCGACATCTCCCGCGAGACCGCCGACGCCTATGCGGTCGAAAGCCACCGGCGCCTGGCGCAGGCCCAGGAGAACGGTTGGTTCGACGACGAGATCGAACCGGTGTTCGACCGCGACGGCAAGGCCTACGACCGCGATGACGGCGTGCGCCCCGACAGCAGTCTGGAGGCACTCGCCAGGCTGCAGCCGGCGTTCGAGAAACCCTACGGCAAGGTCACCCCGGGCAACTCCTCGCAGATCACCGACGGCGCCTCCTGGGTGATCCTGGCCTCGGAGGAGGCGGTGGAGCGGCACGGGCTGACGCCGAGGGCGAAGATCCGCGACAGCGAGTGGGCGGCGCTCGATCCGTCGGTGATGGGGCTCGGCCCCGTGCTGTCCGCATCCAGAATGATGATGCGCAACGGCCTGGAGCGCGATGCGATCGAGCTCTGGGAGATCAACGAGGCGTTCGCGGCGCAGGTGCTCGCCTGCCTCGTCGCCTGGAAGGACGAAGCCTTCTGCCGGCAGGTTCTGGGTATGGAGCAGCCTTTCGGCGTGCTCGACCGAGATCTGCTCAATGTCGACGGCGGGGCCATCGCGCTCGGCCACCCGGTGGGCACCAGCGGCAATCGCATCGTGCTGCACCTGGTCAACGCCATGCGCCGCCTGGACAAGCGGCTGGGCATCGCCACCGAGTGCATCGGCGGCGGTCAGGGAGGCGCGATGCTGCTGGAGACGGTTCGATGACCCAGCCCGTACTCGACGCCATAGGCAAGTCCCCTCTCGAACTGGGCCGCGGCGCCGACCAGCCGTTCGGCACCTGGCGATTGCGCCGCGAGGCCGACAAGGTGGTCTGGGCACTGCTGGATTGCCCCGAACCCGGCACGAACACCATCTCCCGGCGGGTCCTCGAGGATCTGTCGGCGTTGCTCGAGGAGGTTCGCACGACGGCGCCGAGCGCGCTCGTGCTGCGTTCGGCCAAACCGGGCGGCTTCGCCGCGGGCGCCGACATCCAGCAGTTCACTGCAGTGGACGACCCCGCCCGGGTGCAGCGAGAACTGCAGGAGGCGCATGCCGTGCTCGATTCGCTCGAGTCCCTGACGTGTCCGACGATCGCGGTGGTGCACGGCTATGCCCTGGGCGCGGGATTCGAGATCGCGCTCGCCTGCGACTACCGTGTGGCCATCGAAGGCAGTCATTTCGCGTTCCCGGAGGTCCGCCTCGGCCTTCATCCGGGCCTCGGCGGCACGTTCCGGCTGCCCGAATGCATCGACACGACCGAGGCGATGACGATGATGCTGACCGGCAGGCCGGCATATGCGGACAAGGCCCGGCGCCTGGGCATCGCCGATGTCGTTACGCTCGAGCGTCATGTCGAAGCAGCGGTGCGCGACCTCGCCGGCCGCGGCAAGCCCGACCGCGGCACGAGCCTGCGCGACAAGGTCTGGGATCTGGGCCCCACCCGCCGGATGGCCGCCATGCGGTTGCGCTCCAGGACATCAGAGAAGGCGCCCGCCGTGCATTATCCCGCGCCGCACGCTCTGATCGATCTCTGGGAGGCGCACGGCGGCGACCGCGACGCGATGCGCAAGGGCGAGATCGAATCGTTTGCCAGGCTGCTCACCACCGACACCGCTAAGAACCTGCTCCGGGTGTTCTTCCTGCGCGAGAAGCTCAGGAAGCAGGCTCAGGGCGACCCCGCCAGACGGCACGTGCATGTCGTGGGCGCCGGCACGATGGGCGCCGAGATTGCCGGCTGGTGTGCGATCAAGGGCCACACGGTGACGCTCAGCGACATCGCGCTCGACCCCATCGGCAAGGCCGTGCAGTCCGCGGCCACGGTCGCACGGGCGTCGCACCTGGGCAGCCTGGAGACCCGCGAGGCCCTGGACAGGCTGATTCCCGATCCGCGCGAGCACGGAGTGCCGGTCGCGGATCTCATCATCGAGGCGGCGCCGGAGAAGCCCGACCTCAAGCGGGAGATCCTGCAGTCGCTGTCGCGGCGTTGCCGCCCGGACGCGATCATCGCCACCAACACCTCGAGTCTGCCGCTCGAGTCCTTGAGCGACAGCGTGACGGAGCCGGCGCGCTTCGCCGGTCTGCACTTCTTCAATCCGGTCTCCAAGCTCGAGCTGGTCGAAGTGGTCGCGCATGACGCGACACACGCCGACACCCTGCGGGCGTTGTCGCAGTTCCTGGGTACTCTCGACAGGCTGCCCGCCGTCGTGCAGAGCGCGCCGGGCTTTCTCGTCAACCGTATCCTGACGCCCTACCTGCTCGAGGCCGTTCTGTTGTGCTCCGAGGGCAACGACGCAGGGCGGGTAGACAGCGCCGCCGAGGCCTTCGGCATGCCCATGGGACCGCTGGAACTTGCCGACCGCATCGGGCTGGACATCTGCCTGCACGTCGCGGACAGCCTGCGCGACCACCTGGACAAGCCGCTTCCGGAGACTCCGCCCTGGCTGGCCGAGCGGGTGGCGCAGGGTGACCTCGGGCGCAAGACCGGGCGCGGGGTCTACCGCTGGGAAGACGACGAACCCGACAAGACCCGGCCGGTGGGGGACGACCCCCGGGCCATGCAGGACCGGCTCATCCTGCCGATGCTCGATGCCGCCGTGGAATGCCTGCGCAAACGGGTGGTCGAAGATGCAGACACCCTGGATGCAGCGATGATCTTCGCCACCGGGTTCGCGCCGTTTCGCGGCGGGCCCATCCACTATGCCCGTACGCTCGGCGGCGAGACGGTCGTGTCCCGGCTGGAGGCACTCTCGCGGGAGCACGGCGCGTGCTTCGCCCCGGACGAGGGCTGGCATGGCTTCACGTGAGACGCGAACGTTCGGCGCCCGGAATGCCGACGCCGCCGCACGCCACATCATCGAGGTCTGCGATCGCGACATCCGCCTGGCGTTACCGCTGGGG
>JAUIAI010000089.1 GCA_030425615.1 Gammaproteobacteria bacterium | reverse complement strand
GGTCGCGCTCTACGAGCGGCTCGGCTTCCGTCGCATCCAGACCTTCGCGGTGAAGCGCAAGAACTCGATCAACGAGCCGTTGTTCGTCGGGCCTCAGTCCGGCGACGAGCTGAACCCTTATGCCCGGATCATCGCCGACGAGGCCCTGCGCCGTGGTATCCAGGTCGAGGTGCTGGATGCCGAAGGCGGCTTCATGCGCCTGATCCAGGGTGGGCGATCGCTGCGTTGCCGCGAGAGCCTGTCGGAGCTCACGAGTGCCGTGGCGATGTCGCTCTGCGATGACAAGGCCGTGACGCGCCGGGTGGTCGGCGCTGCCGGCGTGGAGGTGCCCGGCCAGATCTCGATCGCGCCCGGCGATCTGCCCGAGGACGCGTTGCGCGCGTTTCTGGGCGAGCACGAACGGGTCGTGGTCAAGCCGGCCCGCGGCGAGCAGGGGCGCGGTATTGCCGTCGGGGTGCGACGCTGGGACGAACTCGAGATCGCCATCCGGCGTGCGCGTGCGGTCAGCGAACTCGTCCTCGTCGAGGAGATGGTCGAGGGTGAGGACATCCGGATCGTGGTCATCGACTTCAAGGTGGTGGCCGCGGCGATCCGTCGCCGGCCCAGGGTCATCGGTGACGGCATCACGCGTATCCGGGATCTCATCGTGGCGCAGAGCCGCCGCCGGGCGGCCGCCACCGGCGGTGAATCCGTGATCCCGATCGACGACGAAACGGACCGTACCCTGGCGCGCGCCGGTTATTCGCTGGAGACGGTTCCCGCCTCCGGACAGGTGGTCGAGGTCCGGGGAACCGCCAATCTGCACACGGGCGGGACGATCCACGACGTCACCGACGAGCTCAACCCCGAACTGGCTGCGGCCGCGATCAAGGTCGCCCGGGCGATCGACATTCCGGTCGTGGGTGTCGACTTCCTGGTGCCGTCGCCTGAATCCCCCCACTACCGTTTCATCGAGGCCAACGAGCGCCCCGGCCTCGCCAATCACGAGCCGCAACCCACTGCGCAGCGTTTCGTGGATCTGCTGTTCCCGAGGTCCGTGGCTCGACGCGCCGTCGGCGCAAGGAAGAGAGCATGAGCAGCAAGCGGCCCGCCCGCATGGCGCGCAGGCGCCCGGTCGAACTCAAGACACCGACGCCGCCGCCGGACCAGCCGGCCATCGACATCAATTACCTGGTGCGTCAGCTCGACCAGCTGCTGCGCATCCCCAGCCCCACCGGCTATACCGACACCGTCGTCAGGCACGTCTATCACGAGCTCGAGCGACTCGGGGTGAACGTCGAGCTGACGCGTCGCGGAGAGATCCGTGCCTGTCTGGTGGGCAGTCGCCGCCAGCCTGCCCGCGCGATCGTCTCGCACATGGACACGCTGGGTGCGCAGGTGAAACGGCTCAAGGACAACGGTCGGCTCGAACTCGTACCGATCGGATTCTGGTCGTCGCGCTTCGCCGAGGGCGCGCGCGTGACCGTGTTCTCGGACGTCGGGCAGTTCCGCGGCTCCATCCTGCCGGTGAAGGCGTCCGGGCACACCTTCAACGATGAGATCGACTCCTTGCCGGTGGCCTGGGACCAGGTCGAGCTGCGCGTGGACGAGCGCGCCAACAGCCGGGAGGATCTCGAAAGGCTGGGCATCGAGGTCGGCGACATCGTCGCGATCGATCCGCACCCCGAATTCCTGGACAACGGCTACATCGTCTCGCGCCATCTCGACAACAAGGCCGGCGTGGCGCTGATGCTGGCCGCGGTCGAGGCCACGCTGCGCTCCGACATCAGTCTGCCGGTGGACGTCTACTGGATGTTCAGCATCGCCGAGGAGGTTGGCGTGGGTGCGTCCTCGCTGCTGACCCAGGACATGGCCTCGCTGGTGGCCATCGACAACGGCACGACGGCTCCCGGCCAGAATTCGCGCGAGTTCGGGGTCACGATCGGCATGGCCGACCAGACCGGGCCGTTCGACTTCCACCTGACCCGCAAGCTCGTGGATCTCTGCCGCGAACACCACATCGACTATCAGAAGGACGTCTTTCGGTTCTACCGCTCCGACATCGCTTCGGCGCTGACGGCTGGCAACGAGGTCCGGTGCGCTCTGCTCACCTTCGGGATCGACGCATCCCACGGCTACGAGCGTATCCACGTGGACGCGCTCGGCTCGCTGGCCCGTCTGCTGGTCGCTTATGTCGGCAGCCCGGTTAACATCGAACGTGACGCCGTGCTGCTGGGCACCCTGGAGGGGTTCACCCGGCAGCCCGAGGGCAATATCGTCGACTGATCTCTCCGGAACAGCATGTCTCAAACGAAGCTCGCCGCGGAAGTGGCGCGGCGGCGCACGTTCGCCATCATCTCCCACCCGGACGCCGGCAAGACCACCCTCACCGAGAAGCTGCTGCTCTTCGGGGGGGCGATCCAGATGGCGGGCACCGTCAAGGCGCGCAAGAGCGCCCGTCACGCCACTTCGGACTGGATGGAGGTGGAGAAACAGCGCGGAATCTCCGTGGCCAGTTCGGTCATGCAGTTCGAGTACGACGACTGCGTCTTCAACCTGCTCGACACGCCGGGCCACCAGGACTTCTCCGAAGACACCTACCGGGTCCTGACCGCGGTCGATGCGGCGGTGATGGTCATCGACGCCGCGAAGGGCGTGGAGGCGCAGACGATCAAACTGCTCGAGGTGTGCCGGCTTCGTGATACCCCGATCATCACCTTCATCAACAAGCTCGACCGCGAGGTCAGGGAGCCGATCGAACTTCTCGACGAGATCGAGTCGGTGCTCGGGCTGGCCTGCGCGCCGGTGACCTGGCCCGTCGGGATGGGCAAGCGCTTCCGGGGGGTCTACCACCTGTTGGACGAGACCCTGCTGCGTTTCGCACCCGGCGAGGAACGGGTCAGTGAGGCGGTGGAGGTCTACGAGGGCCTGGACGATCCCCGGCTCGAGGAGGCCTTCCCCGACGAAGTGCCCACGTTGCGCGACGAGATCGAACTCGTCCAGGGCGCCGGGGCGAGCTTCTCGCGCGAGGACTATCTCGCCGCGAGGCAATCGCCGGTGCTGTTCGGTTCCGCGATCAACAACTTCGGAGTCCGGGAGATCCTCGCGGCGCTCAAGGCCTGGGCGCCGTCACCCCGGCCACGGGAAGCGGCGCAGCGCCAGGTCCTGCCCGACGAGAGTCGCTTCTCGGGTTTCGTGTTCAAGATCCAGGCGAACATGGATCCGAACCACCGCGACCGGATCGCGTTCCTGAGGGTGTGTTCGGGCCGCTACGAGCCAGGAATCCGGCTCAGCCACCTGAGACTCGGGCGCCAGATGAAGATCGTCAACGCCGTGACATTCATGGCCAACGAACGGGCCCGCACCGAGTCCGCCGTGGCCGGCGACATTCTGGGCATCCACAATCACGGGCAGCTGCAGATCGGCGACGCGCTGACCGAAGGGGAGAAGCTGCAGTTCCGCGGCATCCCGTACTTCGCGCCCGAGCTCTTCCGCCGGCCAAGACTGCGCGATCCGCTCAAGGCCAAACAGCTGGCCAAGGGGCTGCGTGAACTCGGCGAGGAGGGCGCGATCCAGGTGTTCGAGTCGCTTTTCGATCACGGATTGTTGCTGGGTGCGGTGGGGCAACTGCAGTTCGAGGTTGTTTCCCAACGGCTTGCGACCGAATACGGGATCGATGCAGGCTTCGAGCCGGCGCCGGTTCAGGCGGCCCGCTGGGTGACGGCAGAAAACGATGCGGCCCTGACGGAGTTCCGGCGCGCCAACGAGGTGAAGCTCGCGCTGGATGTCGATGGCAACCTGGTCTATCTGGCCGATACCCGGGTGAATCTCCAGTTCACCGAGGAACGCTGGCCCAAGGTGAGGTTCCATGCCACCCGGGAGCATGGTCAGACGCTGGCACAGGGCTGACCGCCCCGGGGGCGGACCGCCGGGGCGGTCAGGCCGTGTAAGCCCACTGTAAGACCTGCGTCAGTCGCGGCTTGCTCCCGGTCCGCACCTATGGTAAAATCACAACAGTCGGGTCGGAAAATTGTTGCTGGGCTTGTCGCGCACGCATTACTGTTTCGGGCTTTTTTGCAGCAGGTGCGTGCGTTCTCCGGGAAGAGGACGCTAGCTGTTCGATGGCCGCCTTTCCGGACGCCGCGGTTTGCCGCGGGCGTTCCCCGTTACGGTTTCTCCGGCCCCTGGCTGCCATTCCGGCAGCGAATCGCGTGCCTGTCGCGCGGTATCCGGGCAGTGTCTTACAGCAGGAGGACTCCGTGAAATCTACCCCCAAACCCAGTTCTGCAATGAGCGCGACTCATCAGCGTTCGGTGGTCAGCAAGCGCCAGGCTGAGCGTATGCGTAAGGGGCGGGTCGAGTCACGGCCCGAAGACTACAAGAACATCGCCCCGTCCGAGCAGGCCAAGCGGCTGCACGCCGCCCGTGCGCGTCTGGAAGACCAGAAGATGATGCGCGAGCTCGGGCTGCTCTGAGCCGTCTCCCGCACATGGAAAAAGGGCCGCTTCCGCGGCCCTTTTTTCATGTGCGCCCGCTGACGGCGGGCGCGGCCGGCCGGATCACTCGGCGGGCAGGAAGCCGTCCACGGACAGATACCGCTCACCCGTGTCGTAGTTGAAGCCGAGCACGCGTGCCCCGGCGGGCAACTCCTTCAGACGGTCCGCGATGGCGGCCAGCGTGGCACCGGACGAGATTCCCACCAACATGCCTTCCTCGCGCGCGGCACGACGCGCCATCTCGCGCGCGTCCTCCGCATCGACCTGGATCACGCCGTCCAGCAGGCCGGTGTCCAGATTGACGGGGACGAACCCTGCGCCGATGCCCTGGATCGGGTGCGGGGCCGGGGCGCCTCCGGAGATCACGGGTGACGCCTGGGGCTCGACCGCGTAGACCTTGAGATTCGGCCAGCGCTGCTTGAGAACGCGCGCGCAGCCCGTGATGTGGCCGCCGGTACCGACACCGGTCACCAGCGCGTCCAGACCCTCCGGAAAGTCCGCGGCAATCTCCTCGGCCGTGGTTCGGGCGTGGATCTCGGGGTTGGCCGCATTGTCGAACTGCTGCGGCACCCAGGAGTTCGGGATCTCGTTGCGCATCTCCTCGGCCCGGGCGACGGCACCGGACATGCCCTTGGCCCTGGGCGTGAGTTCGAAGCGCGCGCCGTACGCCAGCATCAGGCGGCGGCGCTCGACGGACATGCTGTCCGGCATGACGAGGATCAGTTCGTATCCCTTGACCGCCGCGACCATGGCCAGTCCGATGCCGGTGTTACCGGAGGTCGGCTCGATGATCGTTCCTCCCGGTGCCAGCGAGCCGTCGCGTTCGGCCTGCTCGACCATGGCCAGCGCGATCCGGTCCTTGATCGAGCCGCCCGGATTGCTGCGCTCGGACTTGATCCAGACCTCGTGGCCGTTGCCGAAGAGGCGCTGCATGCGGATGTGTGGGGTGTTGCCGATCGTCTGCAGGATGTTGTCTGCTTTCATCTCGCTCTCTTCTTCGTTGTTGACGGTACGATACACGGAGAATAGCGGACCGCGAAGGCGGAGCGGGTTTGCCCGCACCGTGGTGGCCGTTTCCACCTTGTCAGCCAATTCTTGAGCCGGGACGCGACTCAGCGCCGCCGGCGTAGGAGAGCCTCGTGCCGGAGCAGCCGAAGTTTCATGATCAGACCGTCGAAGGCGAGCCGCGTGACGCGGCGACGGTCGTCCTGGTGCGTGATGCCGGTGCCGGCGGGCTCGAGGTGTTCATGCTGAGGCGCGGCGGCAGTTCCACCGTGATGCACGATGCCTACGTGTTCCCCGGAGGCAAGGTCGACGACGAGGACGAGGCGTCGGCGGCTCGCGAGCATTACGGGGTTGGCGAGCATCCGGCCGCACGCCTTGGCGAGCCGGACCTGGGCGACGCGCGCGCTGCGGCCCTGTTCGTCGCGGCATGCCGTGAGACGCACGAGGAGACGGGGGTTTCGATCACGGCGCGCGATCTGATGCCGCTGTCCAGATGGATCACGCCGAAGGTGCCGGCGATGATGCGTCGCCGCTTCGATACCCGGTTCTTCGTGGCCTGCCTGCCCGAAGGGGCCGACCCTGTGCACGACGGCCAGGAGGCGGACGCCAGCGCCTGGTTCACGCCGCGAACGGCGCTGGAGGGGTATCGGGACGGAGAGATCATGCTGGCGCCGCCGCAGATCATGACGCTGGCGGGACTGTCCCGGTGGACCGATACGGCCGCGATGGTGGCCGCATTGCACGGCAACGTACCGCGCCTGATCGAGCCCGTGAGTTTCCAGACCGAGGAAGGCAGGTCCATCGTCTATCCGGGCCATCCCCGCCACCCCAGGTCTGACGCCGCCATGCCGGGACCGAACTGCCTGGTCACCCGCAACGGCCGGTTCGAGCCCGAGGCCGGTTTCGAGGCCTATTTCGGCTGATCCCGGGGCGTCGCGCCCGGTCCGGCGCCTGGCCGGGCGGGGTCAGGCGTCGATGCTGCGAAAGAGAACCATACCGCCCAGGGCCGCTGCCGCAGAGAGCGCGAAGCCTGCGTGGTAGGCGCCGGTGGCATCGTGCAGGGCGCCTGTCGCCCATCCGGCGATCGCCCCGCCGATGCCCATGGCGAGCAGCACGCTGCCGTAGACGGTGGCCTGCGCGTTGCCGGCGAACCGGCGTGACGACAGGACGGCGACCAGGGGCCCGCGCGAACCCGAGACCGTGCCGAACAGCAGGACGAAGGCCGTGAGCATCGCCGTGCCCGGCCACGCCTCGAGCAACGCCAGAAGGCCGACGCCGACGATCGAGCAACTGTAGGAAAGCGTGGCGATGCGCCGCTCGCCGAAGCGCTCGGCGAGCATGCCGACGGTCATCATGCCGACGGTCGAGATGATGCCGAGCAAGCCGAAGACCGACGCGGCGACGAGGGCCGCGAACCCCACCTCCACCAGATAGGCGACGAGCTGGATCATCACCGTGAACGTGGCGAGTGTGGTGAAGAACATCACGCCGGCCAGGCGCCAGAAATCGGGCTCCCGGAGTGCCTGACCGAGGGCGGCACGCAATGAGGCGCCGGCGGCCGCCCGCGCCCGTCGTTCGCTCAGTGCCGGAGCGCCGGCGAGAATCCGCCGCCATGGCAGCAGCAGCGTCAGCGGCAGGACCACCAGCGGCACGATGCCGAGCGTGCGGTACGCATCGCGCCAGCCGCCGGCATCGTTGGCCAGCAGGCTGGTGATCTTGCCCTTGAGCAAGCGCGGCGTGTCAGCCAGCGCCCCACCACCGATGGACTCAAGCAGCTGCAAGTTGCCCTCTTCCTGACCCGGGACCAAATGGTGAATCAGCATGGGGCAACGGGCAGCAATCGCCTCATGCACCGTCGCGCCTCCGGCCTTGCCGACCACCAAGTGATGGCGCGCCAGCAGTTGCGGCACGCGGCGCGTCCAGCCAATCAGACGCACCCGTCCGGGATATCCCATCTTGAGCGCCTTGGCGCGCGAGTAGAGTTTGCGCACCTCTCGCCCCATGACAATAGTCAGGCGAATGTCCGTGGAGGCATCCAGCAGCGCCTTGCCATGAGGGCCCAGCAGTGACTTCTTTGCAGTCGCGAAGTAGAGCACCCGGAAGGGCGAGCAAGCATCTTGCGGGCCAAGCGTTTTTAGCATGGCGAAACGCGGGTGTACCGGAAAACCGGTGGCAGTGATTTTGTCGATGGGCACAAGCGGATCCATGCACATGCGTGTCTTGGAGTCAGTCACCAGCCAATGATCGGATGGTGAGCGCAGCCATGAGGCGTTGATCTCGATCGAATCGGTCACCACCGTGATCATCGGCAGACTGCGGCCGAGACCCTGGCGGATGCGTTTGAGAAAGTAGGGGTAAAGCGGGTAGGTCGAGACAATCGCATCAGGCTTGAACTGGTCGATGAGCCTGCCCATTGCCT
>JAUIAI010000088.1 GCA_030425615.1 Gammaproteobacteria bacterium | reverse complement strand
GGGCGGCGAAGGCGTCACCTGGGCGGGCCAGGCCACGTTCACCGTAACGCCGCACGTGTTCCAGAACCTCGGCGACGGCACCTACTTCCATTCCCGCTCGCTGGCGATCCGCCAGTCGATCGCCGCCGGCGTGAACATCACCTACAAGATCCTCTATAACGATGCGGTCGCGATGACGGGCGGCCAGCCCGTGGACGGTCAGCTCACCGTACCGATGATCGTCGAGCAGACCCGTGCCGAGGGTGCCAGTGACATCGTCATCGTCACCGACGAGCCGCAAAAGTACGGTTCGGGCGGGATGCGGGTGGACGTCCCGGTGCATCACCGCGACGAACTCGACGCCGTGCAGCGTCGTCTTCGTGAAACGCCGGGTGTCACGGTCCTGGTCTACGACCAGACCTGCGCGACCGAGAAGCGCAGGCGTCGCAAGCGCATCGTCGACGGCAAGCCGGGTTTCCCGGATCCGGCCCGCCGCGTGGTGATCAACGAGTTGGTCTGCGAGGGCTGTGGTGATTGTTCCGTGCAGTCCTCCTGCGTCGCCGTCGAGCCGGTCGAGACCGAGTTCGGCCGCAAGCGGCGGATCAACCAGTCGGTCTGCAACAAGGACTATTCGTGTCTGAAGGGCTTCTGTCCGAGCTTCGTCACGGTGGAGGGCGGCCAGCTGCGCAAGCCCGAGGCCGTGGCGGTCGACGAGTCGCAGTGGGCGGGGCTGCCCGAGCCCGAACGGCTGCCGATCGAGACCTCGGGCAATGCCACCTACGGGGTGCTGGTCACCGGCGTGGGCGGGACGGGTGTCGTCACGGTGGGTCAGTTGCTCGGCATGGCCGCCCATCTCGAGGGGCTCGGCATCTCCGTGCTCGACATGGCCGGCCTCGCGCAGAAGGGCGGAGCCGTGTTCTCGCACGTGCAGATCGCGCGCCATCCGGAGGCACTGCACTCGACCCGGATCGCCACGGGCGAGGCCGATCTGGTCATCGGGACGGATCTGGTCGTCAGCGCGGGCAACGAAGCCCTCTCCAAGATGCGGCCGAAAGTCACGCGTGTCGTGGGCAATGCCGACGTCTCTCCCACGTCGGCGTTCCTGCGCGATCCGGACTGGACGCTGCCCAAGAGCGATCTGATGCGCAACATCGTCGATGCGGCGGGCGACCGCGACCTCGACTTTCGTGACTTCACGCGGCTGGCCACGCGGCTGCTCGGCGACGCCATCTACACCAACCCCATGATGATCGGCTACGCCTGGCAGCGTGGCTGGATTCCGCTGCATCGAGAAGCCATCGAACGGGCGATAGAACTGAACGGCGTTCAGGTCGAGAGCAATCTCAGGGCCTTCATGTGGGGTCGCCGGCTGGCGCACGACACCGACGCCGTGGAGCAGTCATTGGCCCCGGCGAAGGTGGTGGCGTTCCAGCGGCCGGGCGGCGAGGTTCGGACCACCGCCGATCTCGGCCAGTTCGTGCGTCGTCGCGAAGAGTTCCTCACGCAATACCAGAATGCCACGTATGCCCGCGAGTACGCCGACTGTGTCGAGCGCGTCCAGCGGGTGGAGTCCGACCGGCTCGGCCCGCTCGCGAAGACGCCGCGGCTGGCCCATGCGGTGGCCCGGGGCCTGTTCAGACTCATGGCGATCAAGGACGAGTACGAGGTGGCCCGACTGCACGCGATGAGCGAATGGCGTGACCGTATCGCGGATCAGTTCGAGGGCGGCTACAAGCTGCGCTTCCATCTCGCGCCGTCCTGGCTCGCCCGGCCCGATCCCGCCACCGGCCGCCCGGCGAAACGCAGCTTCGGTCAGTGGCTGCTGCCGGTGTTCGGCGGCCTGGCACGGATGAGGTTTCTGCGCGGAACCTGGGCGGATCCGTTCGGGTACACGCAGGAGCGCCGTCTGGAGCGCGAGGTCCTGGCCCGCTACCGTACCCTGATCGACGAGATTCTCGCGCTGCTGACCCCCGAGAACATCGACGCGGCCGTGGCGCTTGCCGAGACCGCCGACATGATCCGCGGTTACGGCCCGGTCAAGGACGCGTCGATCGCGGCGGCGCGTGCGCGGCAGACGGAGTTGCTGGCGGAACTCCGGGGCCAGGCGCCGATGAAGACCGTGACCATCATGCGGCCGGTCCGGTGACCGGGCGCGATGCCACCGGTCTGGCCGTCCATGACTGGCCCGCCAGGGCGCCGGTCCGCGGCACGTTGTATCTGCTGCACGGCTACGGCGAGCACGTGGGTCGCTATCGCCGCCTGATCGCGCATCTGAACGATCAGGGTTGGCACGTTGGATCGCACGATCACAGGGGCCACGGCAATTCGCCGGGCGGACGCGGCGAATTGCCCGCGGAGTCCGGTCTGGTCGAGGATGCGATCCGGCTGCTGGATGCGTTCGCGCAGCGCACGGGCGGGCCGCCCGTGCTCTTCGGTCACAGCATGGGCGGTATGCTGGCGGCGGAACTGGTGCTGCAACGGGCCCGGCCGGTCGCCGGTCTGATCCTTTCTTCGCCGGCCCTGCGGCCCAATCTGAGCCGGATGCAGCGGGCGCAGTTGCGGTTGCTGCACGCGCTCGCGCCGCGGCTCGTGCTGTCGCGCCCCATCGACGGACGTCGCCTCTCGCACGATGCCGGGCAGGTCGAGGCGTATCACGACGATCCGCTCGTGCACGGTCGGATATCCGCGGCGATGGTGCGCTGGATGCTCGAATCCGGACGCGAATCGGTGCGCCGTGCAAACGAGCTCGCCTGTCCGACGCTGCTCATCGGCGGCAGCCGGGACCAGGTCGTGGATCCGGCGGGCTGGCGCGCTTTCGCGCAGCGGGCAGCGCCTGCGATGCTCGACTACCGCGAGATCGAAGGCGGTCTTCACGAGTTGTTCAACGAAGCGCCCGACTGGCGTGATCCGGCGCTCGCGGCGCTCGATGCCTGGCTGGACGCGCGGTCGCCGACGGGGCAGGTGCGTGCCGCCTGACAAGGCCTGCGGCAGGCGCTGAGCGCGATGCCGGTACATTGCGGGCTGTCGGGAATCCGCCCGGAGGAGGCATCACGATGGCGAGCAACGATCTGACCGGCCAGCGCGTCCTGGTGACGCAGGCCGACGTCTTCATGGGACCCGCGCTCTGCCGGGCGATCGGGCAGGCGGGGGCAGAAGTGGTGGAGGCCACCGGCGAGCTGGATTCGCCGTTGGCCGCGCAGGCGTGCGTGGACGCCGCCGGCGCGCTCGATGCGATCGTCGCGAATCTCGGCGTCCCGGCGCCGAGCACCCCGGCCGGGGAGGTCGGAGACGAGGAGTGGCGTGACACCTTCGCAAGGATGGTGGATCCCCTGCCGCGTCTGCTTCGCGCCGTCTTGCCGCAATGGCGGGAGCGTGGGACCGGCGGGCGCTTCCTCGTCATGGGAAGCGCCTCGGCGCTGCGGGGCATGCCGCGCACCTCCACCTACAGCGCGGCGCGCGGGGCGCAACTCGCCTGGGTCCAGGCCACCGGCGTCGAACTGGCGCGCGAAGGCATCCGCATCAACGCCATCGCCCAGAACTTCGTCGATAACCCCACCTATTTCCCTGCGGAAATCCAGGCCCTGCCGAAGTTCCAGGAACGGCTCAGGCGTGAGGTGCCGCTCGGACGCCTCGTCGGCGCCGAGGAGGATGCGGGCTTCGCCGCCTATCTGCTGGGGCCGTCGGCCGACTGCTTCGTCGGTCAGGTCTTTCCCGTGTGCGGCGGCTGGGTGGCGCGCTGAGCGTGCGACCGGTGGAGGACAGGGGCGGGGACGCCGCTCAGGTCATGAAGCCGAGATCCTGGCTCGAGCCGAAGTTGCCGAGGTTCGGGAATATGTCGCCCAGCAGACTGCTGCCGACCCCGAACCAGGAGGCCAGTGTTCCGCCGTACTGATCCACCGACTGCACGGGCAGCAGACGCCCCCGGCCGACGTCGTCGGGGGTGCCGGCACCCACGACCGGAAAACGGCCGTAGATGTCGCCACCGCGCACCGCGCCGCCCACCACGAAATGATGTGCGCCCCAGCCGTGATCGGTGCCGTCGCCGTTGCTGGCCATCGTACGGCCGAAGTCCGAGGCGGTGAACGTCGTGACCGCGCCGGCCGCGTCGATGGCCGGATCGGCCAGCAGGCGCTGGAAGTAGGCCAGCGCCTGGCCGAGCGAACCCATCAGGCCGGCATGGCGACCGAGCTGGTTGTCGTGCGTGTCGAAGCCGCCCATGCTCACGAAGAACACCTGACGGCGTACGCCGAGTGCGCTGCGCGCGCCGATGATCCGGGCAACGGTATTGAGCTGCTCGGCCAGGCCGTTGCGTCCGCCGCCCGGAGCGTTGGGCACGGCCTCCAGGGCATCGGAGGCGATCATCGAGCTGTTCAGAGTGGCCTGCGCGTCGATCGCGCGGCGCACGATGCTCGCGTGGGCGCGCTCGAAGTACTGCGACGAATCCTCGGTGACGATGTCCCGGTACAGACCGGCCGCGCTCGACGATCCGTAGAGCGAGCCGCTGAGGCCCGTGATCTCCGTGGCGCCGTTCTTGCCGGCACGAAACGGGACGGTCTGTTCGCCGGCCAGCCAGACCGCGTTCCCGCCGGTGGACATGCAGGTGAAGGTCGGTGCACCGTTCATGCTCGCGAGCAGATCACCCATCCGCCCACCCCAGCCGTAGCGGGCGCCTTCGGGGGCATAGGCCTGCCAGATGGACTGCTGGTCGTTGTGCGAGAAGAGCTTGGGCGGGCGTTGCACGCGTTGCTCGTCCCAGTCCGTGCGGTTCATCGGAGCGATCAGCGGCCCGACGTTGGCGATCACCGCGGCCTTGCCGTCGGCGAAAAGATCGCGCAGGTCGCCGAGCGACGGATGCAACGCGAAGCTGCGCCCGCTCTGCGCGGTGGCCGGCGTGATCGGCAGGACCCCGCCGTCGGTGCCTGCGGCGGGCAGGGCGATGGGGGACGATCCGGCGCCGCGCAACTCGAGATAGGCGTTCCAGGAATCCGTGTCCGTGGCCAGCACCGTGTTGCCGTGGTCGTTGCCGCCGAACAGGAAGACGCAGACCAGCGCCTTGTAGTCGGACGCGCTCTGGGCGGCGGCGTTCCCCACGGCGGCAAGGTTGAGGGCGAAGGGCGCGGCCGGGCCGAGCGGAGCCAGCAGGGAGGCGGTTCGCAGGAAGCGTCGGCGGGAGCTCTGGGTGGTCATCGGGAATCTCCGTCGGTCACTTGAGCACTGCGTACTCGGGTGAAGCCATGGTGAGGAACACGGCCATGTGGACGCGGTTCATGCGGGCGTCGAACGCGCGCTGGGCGTCATTGCCGGGAATGTTGACCGAGCCCACCGCCTGCTGGATCCGTGATCGCAGCGTCGGCGACATCGATCCGTGCAGCAGGAGCATGTTCACGCGCTCCACGAGCTCTGGCGGGTCGTCTGCCAGCGCGAACTCGCCGGGATAGCGCGAGTTCACGTCGCGCTTGTCGCCGTAGCCGAGCGGGACGACCGAGCGCATCAGATTGAGCCAGCCGGCGACCGTCGTTTCGTGCGTGGTCTGCAACTCGGGCGCCACGAGTCCGCCGACGGCGAGATCGGTGTTAGGCGGGACGTAGCCGGGGCGGTAGAAGTTGAACACGGACGGAGAACGCAGCACGCTCTGGCCGAGGCTCTTCGTCGGATCGTCCGTTTCGTTGATGAGGAACTGACCGCTCGTCGAGCCGGCCTCGAAACTTCGCATCCAGTGGGCGAAGCGCAGGACGGGCTCGCGGACCTTGCCGGCCGCCGGCGACTGCGCGCGGGCCATGTCCCGTGCCTCCGGGTCGAAGAGGATGGCGCGGACCACGGCCCGCATGTCGCCGCGCTCGCCCTCGCCGTTGTCGTCGAACTGGGCGGCCACCCGGGCCACGTAGGCCGGACTCGGATTACTCGTGACCAGCCGCTGTATGAGCTGTTTGGCGATGAAGGGACCCACGTTCGCATGTGCGAACAGATGGTCCAGCGCTTCCACGATGGTGTACTGAGGATCCGGGTAGGTCTGCCCGGGCAGCGTCAGACCGAGAAAGGACTTCGGCTCCGTGGAGTGGTAGTCGGGATAGCCCTGCATCGGCAGGACCTCGCGGTCCGGCGCCTTGACCCATCCGAAGAATCGGCCGCGCTGCAGGTCGGGACCGCCCCAGCTGAAGCCGGTGAACGCCTTGGCCAGACCCTCCACGTCTGCGTTCGTGTAGGTCTCGATCGGTTCGCCCATGGCGTCGGTACGCATCGTGCCGTCGGGCCGCAGTTCGTACAGCCCGATGGTGAACAGTTGCATGACCTCGCGCGCGAAGTTCTCGTCGGGCACGCGGCCGGTGGCCGGGTCGCCCTTCTGGTTCGCCAGGTGCGACAGGTACAGGCCCATCATCGGGTGAAGCGAGACATCCTGCAGCAGGGTCCGGAAGTTCCCGAACGCATTACGCGCGAGCATGTCGTAGTAGTCGGCGACGCCGCGCGGATAGCGGTTGACGTTGCCGTCGACCATCGAGATCACGAAGATCTGCGACAGCGCGAAGGCCACCCTCTGACGCAACTGGTCAGAGCCGACGGCGACGTTGCGCCAGAAGCCGTTGTGGATCCATTTGCGGTCGATGCTGTCCTCGCCGGCGATGACCCGCCGACCGTCGACCCAGTCGCGCATCGACGACATGGGCTGGGCGAACTGATTCTCGATCCAGCGGACGTAGCCGTCGCGCTTGAGCGTCTCGATCTCGACGGCCTTCGGCCCGTACGTGGCCTGCGCGAGGAAGCGCGAGGCCTCGGCATCGCTGACCGGGTGCGACTGGGGCGGCTGGGTGGTCCCGCCGCCGCTCTTGTAGGTGACCGTTCCGCCGCCCCCTCCGCCGCCGCCGCAGGCGACGAGCGTGGCGGTCAGGAGCACGATGGCCGTACGGCCGATCCATCGGTGCGCTTGGGATCCTCGGTACATCTCGCCCGTCCTCGAGTGTGAAATAGTTCACGGTTTCGAACGGGCGAAACGTAGGCCGCGGACGTGGTCTGCGGCCAACGTCGGTCGACGGGAGGCGTGGGAACGGGGACGGGCGGCCGGATCCGGCCGAAAGCGGGCGCGCCGCGCGTGCGTGTCCGCCAGGTGCTCAGGCCGCCGCGGGACGGCTGGCGGGACTGTCGAAGGGATCGTCGGCCGAGGGAATGTGCGGCGCGAAGACGCTGTTCGGATAATGGCGGGCGAAGTCGGCCCGGATCTTGTCCAGCGGCAGGTCGCTGTAGGTGCCGTGATCCGCCAGATACTGCATGTGCAGGCGCTGCCGGGCATCGAACTCCTGGTAGAGCGCGTCCGCCGTGCCGTCGAACTCGGTCGGCAGCACGTGGAAGCGATCGCAGAGTTCGATGTTGAACGCCGGTGCGAGCTTCAGCCACTGACCGTCGATGAGTGCTGCCGCGTATCCGTGGTTGTAGAAGACGTCGACCCCGCCCATGCGCTCGCGAAGCTTGTCGCTCGTGAGGTGGTTCCTGACGTCAGCGAATCCGAGCGCCGCCGGGATGCCCGCCACACGCAGGCTCGCGGCCATCAGGACCGCCTTGGTCACGCACCAGCCGTAACCGTTGGCCAGCACCGTGCTGGCCTTGTAGTCCGCGTCCTCGAAGCCGATGCGGTAGGGGTCGTAGCGGATCTCGTCGCGCACCGCGTAGAACAGCGCGACCGCGCGCTCACGGGGGGTCGTGCGGCCCGCGACGTGTCGTGCGACGAAGGCCTGCAACGCCGGATGATCGAGATCGAGGAATTCAGTTGCCGCCCGCAGCGCCTCAGCGCTCGTGGGAAGGCCCGGAAAGTGCGTGATGGCCACGATGGAATCCTGCCAGTGGTGCTTTTTCGAGCCGCCCATGTTAACAGCCGGTCCGGCGGCGGATGTTCGCACCGGATTGTCCGAAGCATCTGTCGGGTGCACCCGGTGACGAGCCGGGTTGTCGGAGAAATGATCATTCGCCCGGCTGGAATAACCTAAAACGGTCATATAAGAGGTTCAGGAAACGGACGGTTTGTGGGTATTCCGGGAC
>JAUIAI010000087.1 GCA_030425615.1 Gammaproteobacteria bacterium | reverse complement strand
GCCGGCGCACCGGCCTCGATGGCGCTCCAGGGGCTGCCAACGGAGCCGCCCGGGTCACCCGGGTCACCCGAGCCGCCGGAACCGTCAGAGCCGCCGGACCCTTCGGAATCGCCCGAACCTCCGGAACCGCCGGAACCGCCGGACCCTTCGGAACCGCCGGACCCTTCGGAACCGCCCGACCCGTCAGAACTGCCGGACCCTCCGGAAGCGCCCGAACCTCCGGAACCGCCGGACGGCCCAGAGGGACCGGTCCCCTGCGGCGGGACGGGTGGCGCGGGAATCACGACCATCACCAGCCGTCCTTCTTCATCGCGCTCGCGCGCGATCTGCTCGGCCGTGCCGGGGTACGCCAGCCCGCCGTCGTCCGGCGAAGGCGGCGGCCAGTCAGGTGCCTCGCCTCGTCCGGGGGCGGGCGTGACGTCCGCGACCGGGCTCCCGCTGCGCAGCCACGCCGGCCAGCGGGCGGTCGGGCCGGGTTGCCCGGTGGCGGGATCGGGGGGCCCGGCCGGGCCCGGCGTCGTTTCGTCGACGGGCGACGGTGCGGCTTGCAGCCCGTCCCGCGTCGCCGGCGCCTCGGATCCCCGCGATCCGTCCTCGTACCGGTCGGGTGGCGGGCCTCCCGTGGGTGAACGTCTGTCCGCGAGGGTCTGCTCGCCGCCTGGCTGCCAGGGGCTCTGACGGGCGTCCGGCGATGGGCGGGAGATCCCGGTGGATCCTTCGCCATCGGCCGGAGGGTCATCCGACCCGGAAGCGCCCGGTCCGTCGTAGCCGCTTCCGGAAGGCGGCGACGCGATGCCGGGCGATCCGGGGCCGTCGTGATCTGCACGTTCAGGTGCCGGTTCCGGTGCCGGGCGAGGGGGGGCCGGGCTGGCTAGGCCTTCACGGCGGTCGTCCCCGCCGGAATCCCCCCTCGAATCGTCCGCGGATCCGCCACCGGAACCGGCAGGGCCGTCACGGCCGGATTCGAAGCCTGCGTCGCCGCCGCGACCGGCGCCCGAGCCTGCCCCGCCATCGCGACCGGCCTCGGAGCCTGCTCCGCCATCGCGTCCGGCCTCCGAGCCTGCTCCCCCGTCGCGACGGGTATCCGATCCTGCGCCTTCTTCAGGACGGGTGTCCGAGGACGATGCGTCGTCCCGACCGGCGTCTGCGGCCGCTCCGTCCCCGCTCCGGGCCTCCGGATCCGACCGGCCCCGGGTCATTCCCCCGCCTGTCTGCGGCCGCCCGCCCACGGCGCGGTCATCGGCGGCGTCGTCCTTGTCGTCGCGTCCGGAGTGCACCGCGCGGGAGGTGGAGCCACCGCGGACGGCAGCCAGCCTCGTGCCCCCGGCGGCCGGCAGCGGCGGCGGCGCGAGCAGGGGGCCGGCGGCCACACGCCGCGGACGGGAGTCGGCATCCCCGACCCAGGCGGCTTCTCCTTCCCCGATCTCGATCTCGCCGGCGTTGTTGCGGATCACGATGCGTCCGCGGGTCACCGAGGCGTGCAGCCCCGGCCGCGGGCCGGGGGAACAGGCCGGGTCGCACACGGTCTGTTCGAGGTTGAACTGCGTTCCGCGGATGCCGATCGTCGCGGTGGGTGTACGAATCTCGACGTTCTCGGGGGTCCGCTTGCCGATCAGCCCGCTCGCGGCGCGCAGGGCGCCGCGAAGCAGGGTGAACACGCTGAAGCCCTCCTGCTCAGGCTCGAAGCGGAACTCGTCGACGCGCAGGCGCGTCGACGGCTGCATGGAAACGATGCCACCGTCACCGAAGCGGATCTGCATTCGTCCGCTCTCGCCCGTGAGCAGCAGGTCGCCGGCATTGACCGCGTCGCCGCGGCGCAGGTCGCGCGGCCCGGCCCCCGGATTCTCGGCGCGCGTGTCGCCTCGGGCGGCGAGAACCGAGCCGGCCGGTGCGGTCTGTGCGATTGCCGGCGCGGCCTGGCAGATCAGGAGAACGAGCGGAATCAGTGCCGGCAGCAGTCCGGCCGCCCGCCGCGGGTCGGCCCGCGCGGGCACGGAGCGTGCCGGGAACCAGGCCGCTCTCGCGAGCGCCCGTGCCGGCCGCACGCCTACTGGATCCGATAGTGAGCGACGAGTTGCGCCTGGGCGCGGCTGAAGTCGCTCGGCGAAAACGACGAACGATTACGCGTCAGGACGATTTGCGGTCGCAGGGTCCAGTTCGCATCGAGCTCGCTTTCAAGGCCCAGCTTCAATTCGGTTTGCGTGTCGTGTCGGATGACGCCGAACAGCGGCTCGGGCCCGTCGAAACGACGCTCTTCCCACTGCACGCCCAGCAATCCGCGCCAGTTCGACGAGATATCCGCGACGAGCTGTAGCCGCACACCGGTGAAATCGAAGCTTAGGTTGTCTAGACCCGCCTTCGAAACCTCACGCCCTGCCTGCAGCGAGCTCAGGAAGATGCCGTCGTTGATCATCGGCACGAGCTGTGCGTACGAGACACCGAGCGATTGCCGCGCGGCGTCACGTGACTGCTGATCGGGGAAATCCAGTTCGAACCGCTGCGCGAAGCCGCCGACCTGGCGCCGGGCGCCGAGGTCGCACTGCCATTGCCCGACGACACCCACGGCCCGGCGGAACGGGTCGGAGTCGACGTTGAGGAGTTGGAGCTGGCCGAGCATCTTGAACTGGTGACACTGGTTTCGATAAGCGAACCCGGTCGAGAGGTCGACCTGTTCCTGATCCAGTGTATGTGCGGAAGGATGGTTGCGGACCATGCCCTTTAGGCCGGTCAGCCACTGTACGCGGCCGTTGATCGGGTGGATGACGTCGAGGGCGCCTCCGACGCTCGTATAGGCGCTCTCGAGCGGTCGGCTGGACCCCACGGGAACCACCCGTGTGCCATCCGCGAGCGGCCAGCTCTCGGCCGAGCTCGCGACGTTGACGTTGCTGTCGTGCCCGATCTCCAGGGTGAGCGATGCGCGCACGATCGGCCCTGGCTGGTTCGGTGCCCGGGTCAGCGCATCGAGGGTGCGTCCGATGACGGCCTTCGCCTCGTCCGGGATCTCCTGCTCCGTCAGGAGCTGGAACTCACGCCGCGCGTTCTCCTGTTCGCGAACCATCAGCAGCGAACGGGCGATCTCCGCACGCGCGAGCAGATTGCCCGGGTCGTTGATGAGGACCCGCTCGAGGGCGAGCACGGCCTGCTCCGGATACCCGGTCTCGTTGGCGGCCACGGCGTAGAGATAGTCGAACTCCGCATCGCCCGCGTAGAGTTCCAGTTGCTCGGAGAGTCTCTCGAATGCCTGGTCGTAATCGCGCGTGTCGACCAGCCGGCGCGCCAGGCGCAGCAGACGCGCCAGCGGGCTCGCGTAGTCGACGCCGGGCGTGAGCTCGGGTGCGGGGCCCGTGAGCCCGGATCCCCCGGCGAGCCGGTAATCCGCCGACTGGGCCCGGGCTTCCGGCGGACCGCCGGAGAACCCGAGGAAGAGCGCGAAGATCAGGACGGGGAGGAGAACGCGGCGCCCGTCCGCTCCGGGCGGGCATCGGTCCGCCGACGGCCTGGCGCCCCGCGAAGTCATTCGATCAGCCGGCCGCGCAGCGAGTGCGGCAGGGCCTCGGTGACCGACACCTCGACCATGTGTCCGATGAGCGTCGCGGGCCCGTCGAGGTTGACGATGCGGTTGTTCTCCGTGCGCCCCATCAGTGCCTGCGGATCACGGCGCGACGGCCCCTCGATGAGGATCCGCTGACGGGTCCCGACCATTTCCCGGCCGATGCGTGCGGAATGGGTGGCCAGGAGCGACTGCAGACGCTGCAGGCGCTCCAGTTTCACGGTCTGCGGGGTGTCGTCGGGGAGGGCCGCCGCGGGCGTTCCCGGGCGGGCGCTGTAGACGAAACTGAATGAGTTGTCGAAGCCGACTGCGTCGACCAAGGCCATCGTCCGTTCGAAGTCGCGCTCGGTCTCGCCGGGGAATCCGACGATGAAGTCCGATGAGACCTGGATGTCGGGCCGGGCCTCGCGCAGACGCCGGATGATCGATTTGTACTCCAGGGACGTATACCCGCGCTTCATCGCGGCGAGGATGCGGTCGGAGCCCGACTGCACCGGCAGGTGAACGTGTGCGACGAGTTGCGGCAGGCGCGCGTGGCAATCGATCAGCCGGTCGGAGAACTCCCGGGGATGCGAGGTCGTGTAGCGGATTCGCTCGATGCCCGGGATCTCGCAGACCAGCTCGAGCAGCGTGGCGAAGTCGACCGCCTGTTCGTCGGCGTCACCGGCCTCGAACGGGGCGAGGTAGGCGTTCACGTTCTGACCGAGCAGAGTCACCTCGCGCACGCCCTGGGCGGTCAGCTCGGCCACTTCGGTGAGGACGGCCGACAAAGGCCGCGAGACCTCCTCACCGCGGGTGTACGGCACCACGCAGAAACTGCAGTACTTGCTGCAGCCTTCCATGATGGAAACGAACGCGCCGGGCCCGTGCGCGCGTGCTGCCGGCAGCGCGTCGAACTTCTCGATCTCGGGGAAGCGCACGTCCACCTGGGCCCGCCCCTCACTGCGTCGGGCCTCGATCATCGCGGGGAGGCGGTGCAGGGTCTGCGGGCCGAACACCAGGTCCACGTAGGGCGCCCGCCGGACGATTGCCTCGCCTTCCTGGCTCGCCACGCAGCCTCCGACACCGATGATCATGTCGGGCCGTTCGCGTTTGAGCTGTCGAAGGCGGCCGAGATCCGAGAACACCTTCTCCTGCGCCTTCTCGCGGATGGAGCATGTGTTGAGAAGGACGATGTCGGCGTCTTCGATGCTGTCGGCGGATTCGACGGCTTCGGACTCGGCGAGCACGTCGGCCATCTTGCCCGAGTCGTACTCGTTCATCTGGCAGCCGAACGTCTTGATGTAGAGCTTGCGTGCCATGGGGCGGCCGGAAACGATCCTGGCCGGCGGGACGCCGACACTGGACCCGTGGGCCGGATCATAGACGAATGATCACACTCCCGACGGGGAACGCCCGGGGCGCGCCAGCCTTCGCGCCGGAAAGTAGGGGGTGGTGGCGGATCAGGGACTCGAACCCCGGACCTGCGGATTATGATTCCGTCGCTCTAACCAACTGAGCTAATCCGCCAGCCGGGCGCAATGGTAGCGGTGGCGTCACGCGCTGTCAAAACCGGGGCATCCACTGGGCGGTGACGCACGCGCCGGGGCCCGTGCCGTCGAGGGATTCGTCGGGGTACCGGCCTCGCGAGCCGGCGCGCCCGCCGGTTCAGAGGGCCGGTCTGGCGCGGAGTTCGTCGAAACGGACCACGATCAGCGTGCCGTGTCCCTGGCCGCGGCTGCTCGGCCAGGCCGCACCGTCGTCGATGACGATTTTGGCGCCGTGCAGCCGTACGATTTCGTTGACGATGGCCAGCCCCAGGCCGCTGCCCCGGGCCTCCTGCTCGTTGCTGGCCACGCGATCGCGCAGCCGGTAGAAGCGCTCGAACACGGCTGTCCGTTCCTCGGCGGGAATGCCCGGTCCGTCGTCCTCGACCTCGAGGTTCACCATGGACAGTTCGGTGTGCACGCGAACCGTGACGCGTCCGCCGCTCGGCGTATAGCGGATCGCGTTCGAGATCAGGTTGTTGATCATCTCGCCCAGGAGTACGGGATTTCCCCGGATCCGGGCAGGGGCTCCGGCCGCTTCGAAGGCGACCTCGAGGCCGCCTTCGATCGCCATGGGTGCGAGTTCGCCAAGGCAGCTGCCGGCGAGTTCGGACAGGTCCAGTTCGTCCACGGGCGCCGATTCGCCGGCGTTCTCCGCGCGCGCGAGCGCCAGAAGCTGGTTCACGAGATGTGATGCACGCGAACTGCTGCGGGCGAGCTGCTCGAGACTCAGCCGGCGCTCGTTCACGTCGTCCACGCGCAGGGCGAGTTCGGCCTGCATGTGGATGCCGGCCAGCGGCGTCTTGATCTGATGCGCCGCATCCGCGATGAAGCGCTTCTGGACCTGCATGTTGCGGCCCAGGCGGTCGAGAAGATGATTGAACGCCTCCAGCAGGGGCCCGATCTCCTGGGGCGCGCGGCTCGCGTCGATCGGGCTCAGATCGTCCGGACGGCGTCCGCGGATCCGGTCCCGCAATCCGCGCAGGGGCTGGAGCCCGCGCGCCAGTCCGAACCAGACCAGCGCGGCCGCGAGCGGCAGGATGACGAACTGCGGAAAGATCACACCGCGGATGATCCGGCTGGCCAGTTCGCGTCGCTGCTCGAACGGCTCGGCGACCTGGACGAGAGCGGGTCGGCCCGAGAACCCGTCCACACCCGTCGGAGAGACGTACGTGTAGGCGACGCGCAGATCGGTCTCGTCATGGGCAATGGTCCGAAAGCGCACGATTCCAAGTTCCGGGAAGTCGTACAGCGCCGGCAGCGGGAGCAGGGCGTTGCCGAAGACCTGCCGGCCGGACGCGTCGCGGACTTCGTAACGCAGGTCGACCGAGTCCCGCGCCAGCAGGCCGTGGGTGGCGGTGGGAACGTGCGTATCCAGCCACCCGCCTTGCGAATCGTCGACGAACTGTATCTGCTGGCCCAGTCGGAGCGCGTGTTCGCGCAGGGCTTCGTCGTAGGGCGCGTCCGCCAGCGAGCGCGCGATGAACAGGGTGACGATGATCGAGATCGGCCAGAGCAGCAATAGCGGCGCGAGCATGAAGTCGAGCACTTCGCCAAAGAGCGACTGTCCCGAGCGGTCTGCGGCCCGGGCGTCGTCACGCTCGTCGAGCAGGTCGGCGGGGAGTTCGCCCTCGTCCGTGGCGATGAGGTTCTCGACGGACCGGCCGAAGCGGATCGAGCGGTTCATCTCACGGCCAGGGCTAGGTGCTCTGCTCGGGAGGCCGTTCCAGGCAATAGCCGAGGCCGCGCACCGTCGCGATCCGGACGTCGCCTCCGTCGAGCTTCTTGCGCAGGCGATGCATGTAGACCTCGATCGCGTTGGCGCTGATCTCTTCGCCCCATTCGCACAGATGCTCGACGATCTGGTCCTTGCTGACGAGCCGGCCCATGCGCTGGAGCAGTATCTCGAGCAGGCCGAGTTCCCGGGCGGACAGCTCGACGGGGTGATCGTTGAGCGTGGCCGCGCGACCGACCTGGTCGTAGCAGAGACTGCCGCAGCGGATCATGGAGCTGCCGGATCCCATGCTGCGCCTCACCAGGGCGCGAACCCGTGCCTCCAGTTCGGACAGCGCGAACGGTTTGGCGAGATAGTCGTCGGCGCCGAGATCGAGTCCGCGCACGCGCTGCTCGACCGAGTCGGCGGCGGTCAGGATCATGACCGGCAGGGCGTTCTCTCGCGCGCGCAGCCTGCGCAGCACCTCGAGGCCGCCCATGTGCGGCAGCCCGAGGTCCAGGATCAGCAGGTCGAAAGACTGCGTGCTCAGTGCGAGGTCGGCGTCGCGGCCCGAGGTCACGCAATCGACCGCATAGCCCGAGGCACGCAGCGATCTCGACAGACCGTCCACCAGGACGGCGTCGTCTTCGGCGATCAGTATTCGCATGATCGTTGGGGCTCGGCGCACCCGGGGGCGCGGCCGGCCGTCGTCTCTGTTATCCGGCTTGGGTTTCTTGCTTGGGTTTCTTTCGAGTCGATCTTGTCACGGGTTCGTGAGGCTGTCCATGCGCCTCATCACGCCCGGCAGCACGAAACCGGCGGGGGTCGGGGACCCCGGCCGTGCGCCCCGGACGCATCCGATGTCGTCACCGCCCGCCCAGGGCCGCGTCGCGCGCGGCCCGGATCGCGTCACGGGTCGCCGTGGCCGCCGCCCGCGAGGCGGCCGCGAAATCCGGATCCTCACCGGCATAGAGGATCGCGCGCGAGGAGTTGATCAGCAGCCCGGCGCCCTGAGCGGTGCAGCCCGCGCGGACGGTCGCTTCGATGTCTCCACCCTGGGCTCCGATACCCGGCACCAGCAGCGGCATCGCCGGGCAGCGGGCGCGCACGCGTGCGAGCTCTTCGGGGTAGGTCGCGCCGACCACCAGACCGGTCTGGCCGTCCTCGTTCCATCGTTCGGAAGCCAGGCGGGCGACGTGGGCGTACAGCGGTTCC